>DATCSV010000382.1:0-8752 GCA_036568285.1 Flavipsychrobacter sp.
TGAACAAGCCCAACCGCCTGTGGGACGTTATCGTTGATCCCGCAAGAAAGATAAGGGTAGGTAACAAGCTGTATTTCGGTGACAATGATGAATTGGTAGCAGAAGTAATTGATAACACCACTTCGCGCGGCCGTACCATACGTTTCCTCTTCGATGGCGACGAGAATGCGTTCAAAAGAATACTGGAACAACTGGGTGAAACACCCCTGCCCAAATACATCAAGCGCAAGCCTGATGAGATGGACAAGGAACGTTACCAGACCGTTTATGCTAAATACGAAGGAGCTGTAGCTGCTCCCACAGCAGGCCTGCACTTCAGCCGCGAGCTGATCATGCGCCTGGAGATACAGGGTCTCAAGTTTGCGGAAGTAACATTGCATACTGGTTTGGGCACTTTCCGCCCTATAGAGGTAGAAGACCTGTCTAAGCACAAAATGGATGCTGAATACTTCAGGGTAGATGAATATGCATCAAATATTGTGAACAGCGCTAAGAAGAACGGACACAGGATTTGCTCTATAGGCACTACTACTATGCGTGCATTAGAAAGCTCTGTAACCGCTAACGGCTTGCTGAAACCGGAAGAAGGCTGGACTAACTTGTTCATTCATCCGCCGCACAATTTTTCTATTGCGGACAGCCTGGTGACCAACTTCCACTTGCCCAAAACCAGCCTGCTGATCATGGTTTGCGCCTTTGCTGGCTACGACCTGGCTATGGAGGCCTACCAGACCGCAATAAAAGAAAAATACAGATTTTTCAGCTATGGCGATGCCATGCTGGTAATATAATATCCACAGAATTTCATTTTTTCCACACAACGCACTATTCCATAGTGCGTTGTTGTATTTTTAGGTGTATGCAAGGCAAAATTCAAAATATTATCCAGTCTTCTATAAGTGTTAAAGCACAGTTATTAAATGACCTTACGCTGTTAAAAAAAATTGAGGAAGTCACCGCATTGATAGTGGATGCTTTTAAAAACGGTAATAAGGTGTTGTTTTGCGGTAATGGCGGCAGCGCGGCAGACGCGCAGCACCTGGCCGCCGAATTTAGCGGCAGGTTCTATAAAGACCGAAAACCACTGCCTTCAGAGGCCTTGCATTGCAATACATCTTACCTGACCGCAGTAGCCAACGATTACGGGTACGACCAGGTATACAGCCGCGTGGTGTCGGGTTCCGGCAGGCCCGGTGACGTACTGGTGGGGCTCAGCACTTCAGGCAATTCTGTTAATATTACAAAGGCGTTACAAACTGCCAGGGAGATTGGTATGATTACTGTAGGGTTTACTGGTGAGGGAGGGGGTAAAATGAAAGAGTATTCTGATTACCTGTTGGATATACCCAGTAAGGATACCCCAAGGATACAGGAGGCGCATATAATGATAGGACATATCATATGCCAACTGGTGGAAGAACAATATTTTGACTCATAAACAGGTTAAATAAAAACAGGCAGACAACATGAACATACAGGCACAAATAGACAAAGGATGGACATTGTTTTTAGACCGTGATGGTGTGATCAACGAGGAAAATGTGGGGTCTTATATTACCAAATGGGATGAATTTGTTTTCTGCAAAGGCAGCCTCCACGCACTCAAACAACTGAATGACCTCTTTGGCAGAATAGTAGTAGTGACCAATCAACGTGGAGTAGGGAAGGGCATTATGACCATTGAGGATATGAAAAGCATCCACCAGAACATGACCGGTGAGGTATTGGCAGGGGGCGGCAGGATCGATAAAGTTTACGCCTGTACAGCACTGGAGGATAATGACCACAACAGGAAACCTAATACGGGTATGGCCACACAGGCCAGGGAAGATTTCCCTGAAATAGACTTCAGACGTAGCGTTATGGTGGGTAATAACATTAGTGATATGGAGTTTGGTAAGCGTATGGGGATGTACACAGTATTCCTTACTTCTGTGCGCAAGCCATATGATTTGCCGCACGACCTGATTGACGAGCAGTTCCCTTCTCTGCAGGGTTGGGTAAAAACTTTGATGGCCGAGCCGGTATAGTATTTTTGCTTTTAATGCATAAGCACGTTTGTTGTATATCCTTATCTCAATCTCTGGCCATTCAGGGTATATATCGTCCCCGGTATAAATGTTGTCTTACATTTATTTGGACGAAATAAAAAATACATATACCTTTGCAGTCCTTTAATAATATGGCCAAACAGTCTTTAATTAAACAGGATGGAGTAATTGTAGAAGCTTTGTCAAACGCTATGTTTCGTGTACGCCTTGAAAACGAGCACGAAATTCTGGCAACAATATCGGGAAAAATGAGGATGCACTATATCCGTATCCTGCCCGGTGATAAAGTAGGTGTGGAAATGAGTCCTTATGATTTGAGCCGCGGCCGTATTATATACCGTTACAAATAAATTAAATAAAAATATAAATTAACCAGATCATGAAGGTTAGAGCTTCAATAAAAAAGCGTAGTGCAGATTGCAAGATTGTGCGTCGTAAGGGCAGATTATATATTATTAATAAAAAGAACCCACGCTTTAAGCAGCGCCAGGGCTAAACCCTTATTCCGCCGATGCGGTTTTGGGGTATGAAGGAACGATTTTTTTAAAAATTAATAAAAACAAACTCCCGGTTTCCTCCTTTAAGGGGCGCAGGGAGTAAAAAAGTAAAAGTATACATGGCTCGTATAGCTGGTATTGACCTTCCGAAAAACAAACGTGGTGAGATAGCGCTCACCTATATCTATGGTATTGGCCGTAGCACAGCCCAGTATATACTGGACAAAGCTGAAATCGACTACGATAAAAAAGCTGCTGAGTGGAATGACGACGAGCAGACTGCTATCCGTAATATCATTACGGGTGAGTTTAAAGTAGAAGGCCAACTGCGTTCTGAAGTTCAGATGAACATCAAGCGCCTGATGGATATAGCATGTTACCGTGGCTTACGTCATCGTAAGGGCCTGCCCCTGCGTGGACAGCGTACACGTACCAACAGCCGTACCCGTAAAGGGAAGCGTAAAACCGTTGCAGGTAAAAAGAAAGCACCGAAAAAATAATATTTCTGCCACTGCCGGATCCGTACAGGTGCATCGGGGAGGAGTGGCGGAAAGCCGGGTAATACCGGTTTTTGTTGAACAAGATTACCTTATAGTAAATTTAAAATGGCAAAAGCACAATCATCCCAGAAGGGAGGCGCTAAAGCAGCAGCTAAGAAGCGCATAGTAAAAGTGGATGCTTACGGTGATGTACACATCAGCGCAACATTCAACAACATCATCATCAGCATTACCAACAAGACAGGTCAGGTTATCTCCTGGTCTTCTGCAGGTAAAATGGGCTTCCGTGGTTCTAAAAAGAACACTCCCTACGCAGCACAGATGGCTGCACAGGATTGTGCTAAAGTAGCTGTTGATGCAGGCTTGAAAAAAGCTGACGTAATAGTGAAAGGGCCGGGTTCTGGTCGCGAAGGTGCTATCCGTTCTATAGCCAACTCCGGCATAGAAGTAGTATCTATCAAAGACGTTACTCCATTGCCGCACAACGGCTGCCGCCCGCCTAAAAAGCGTCGTGTATAATCGAATAATAACAACTAATTTTTATAACTAGCTATTGCGGATCGAATTTTACGATTTTTAAAAGAGACGCAATGGTAAAAAAACAAAAATCGTAATGGCACGTTACACAGGACCAAAAAACAGAATCTGCCGCATCTTCGGCGAACCCATCCTGGGTTCAGGTAAAAACCTGGATAAAAACAGCTTCCCTCCGGGACAGCATGGCAACTCTCGCAAGCGTAAATCAACCAGCGAGTACGCCATACAGTTGAAAGAAAAGCAAAAAGCCAAATACACCTACGGTGTACTGGAAAAGCAATTCCGCAACACTTATGTAGAGGCTAACCGCCTGAAAGGCGCTACAGGTGAGAACCTGATAAAATTACTGGAATCTCGCCTGGACAATACAGTGTACCGCATGGGTATCGCTCCCACGCGTCCTGCTGCACGTCAGCTGGTATCGCACAAGCATATCATGGTAAACGGTCACATTGTGAACATTCCTTCTTATCGCCTGAAGCCGGGTGATGTACTGGAAGTGAAGCCTAAGAGCAAAGTGAACACAGACCTGATGAGCATGTTGGGCAGCAAAAACCCTAAGATCAACTGGGTTGAGTTCAACGAAAAAGATATGAAGGGTACTTACCTGGCACACCCTGAGCGTGACAGCGTACCTGAGAACATCAAGGAACAACTGATAGTGGAATTGTATTCTAAATAATAATGAAGCCCATGTTCATTCATGGGCTGAAATTATATACAGGCTTGCCTGTTTTTTTATAAAAAGTAAAATAATAAAATATCAATATGGCCATATTGAATTTCCAGAAACCGGATAAAATTGTTCTTCAGAAAGCTACTGATTTCGAAGCCCAGTTTGAATTCCGCCCGCTTGAGCCGGGTTACGGTGTTACCATCGGTAATGCACTGCGCCGTGTACTGCTTTCTTCGCTGGAAGGATATGCGATCACTGCTATTAAAATAGCCGGTGCCGACCACGAGTTTGCAACTATCAAAGGTGTGCTCGAAGATGTAACAGAAATCATCCTGAACCTGAAGCAGGTAAGGCTGAAAAAGTCCGTGGAAGATGATGTGCCTACCGACAGGGTAGAACTGAGCATCAAAGGCCAGGAAACCTTCACCGCAGGTATGATAGGCGATGCACTGCCTAACTTCGAGGTAATGAACCCCGAACTGGTTATCTGCAACATGGAGCCTTCTACCAACTTCCAGATAGAAGTGTACATTGGCAAAGGCCGTGGTTACGTGCCTGCAGAAGAGAACCGCATGGAAGAAGCACCCCTGGGTGTTATAGCCATCGACTCTATCTACACGCCGATAAAAAACGTAAAATACACGATTGAAAATACCCGTGTTGAGCAGCGTACAGACTTCGAAAAGCTGATCATGGAAATAGCTACCGACGGTACTATTCATCCTGAAGAGGCTGTAAAAGAAGCATCGCGCATACTCATCCAGCACCTGATGATCATCACTGATGAGAACATCAGCCTGGATACTAAACGCGAAGAAAAAGAAGCGGTAGTAGACGAAGAAACTTTGCAGGTGCGTAAGACCTTGAACACTCCGCTGGAAGACCTCGAACTTTCAGTACGTGCGTTCAACTGTCTGAAAGCAGCTAAGATCAACTCTCTGAGCGAACTGGTACAGTACACGCAGGAAGAGCTGATGAAGTTCCGCAACTTCGGCCAGAAATCACTGTCTGAAATAGAGCAGGTACTGGGCGAGCGTGGTCTGCACTTCGGTATGGATATCAGCAAGTATGTTCGCAGCAGCGACTAAATAACTCAGAAGTCAAAATTCAAAAACCAAATTTTTTGAATTTTGACTTTTTACTTTTGATTTTAACTAACAATGTACCCCGCATTTCCTTGACACGGTGCGGGGGAAACTAAAAAACAACAGTCATGCGTCACGGAGATAAAGTGAACAACCTCGGCCGTAAAACGGCACATCGTAAGGCATTATTACAGAACCTTACCAGCCAACTGATAGAGCACAAGCGTATCACTACTACACTGGCTAAAGCAAAGGCTTTGCGTGTATATGCAGAGCCTATCATTACACGTTCTAAGAACGATACGATGCACAACCGTCGTGTAGCGTTCAGCCACCTGCAGGATAAAGAAGCCATCAAAGAACTGTTTGGCGTTATCGGCGACAAGGTAGCTAACCGTCCCGGTGGTTATACACGTATCATCAAGCTGCCACGCCGTATGGGCGATGCCGCTGATATGGCTATGATCGAGCTGGTAGACTTCAACGAGCTGTACAAAAAGCCGGGTGAAGATGCAGCTAAGAAAACACGCCGTAGCCGTCGTGGTGGTGTTGCTAAGAAAGCTGCTCCTAAAACTGAAGCGCCTGTTGCTGAAGAAAAGGTAGAAGAAGTAAAAGCTGAAGCCGCAGTAGAAGAAACTCCGGTAACGGAAGAAGCTCCTGCACAGGAAGAGAACAATGAAGAAAACAAAGAAGCATAATCTGCTCTTTGGATAAGATAGCGAACGGGTTGCTCATAAAGCAGCCCGTTTTTGTTAGTATATACCATCTGACAATATAATGACCATGAGTTATCAATGATTTGTATCTTTATAATACAAATCCAGACCTTATGAAAAATTACCTGTTTATCCTTATCAGTTTATTCCTGTTTCAGTCATCTTATGGTCAGACATACCAATACGTGCCTATACCAACCGCCAATGCTTCGTGGAAGATCACGAATCTCAAGGTTACAGGCCCAGGCCACAGCGTTTGCAGCAAATTTCAATACGACTTAATTTCACAAGATACAGTAGTGAACGCTGATACCTTTCACCGGTTAAAAGTATTAGAATCACCTTGTCCCACGGCAGCAGATCCTTATGAAGTTCCGGGCCATGCTACTCACGCGACCGGGTATATATGGATGATAGAGAAAAACAAGAGGATATATTTGCTTGACTCGTTACCTCTGGATACATCTGTAACCAAACCATACCTTGATTTTAGCTTATCGCAGGTCGGGCAAAAATCAAGCCCGATGAGCATTAAGCCGAATGATACCGTAATGCATATTGATACTATTACGGTAAACGGTACCCTCAGAAAAAGAATTATTGCACGCGTATTCTCCGGTGAACCATACGAGCTTGTAGACACCATGATCGAGGGCATAGGTAGCATTAACTTCTCATTGGGGTTCCAGCAATTGTTCGTTCCAGGTTTCGACGATGTGCTTCATGCCAGGTTGATGTGTTTCTCCGTTAATAATTACCAGGAGTACGTTTATAACAACTCAGCCTGTACAGACATCTGGCCCTTGGATGTGGACAATATATCAATTGAAAAATTGCCTGTATTCAGCCCCAATCCATTTGGACACCGATTAACAGGAAGTTTGCCCGGTGGGGGGACCTTGCGGATTTGCAATGTATCAGGTATGTCTGTTTGCACGCACATATACGCTCCGGGTGAAAATATTGACTTAAATACCACTGACTGGCAGCCGGGGCTCTATATTGCTACCGTGGAAAGTAACAATGTGAAGAAGGCGTTCAGGCTGGTTAAGTTATAAAGAGCTGGATGAACCCTTACCCCTTCCAGTTTTTCTTAAGCAGGTACAGAAAAAACAGTAGACTACCCGACAGGAAAATAATATTCACAGTCCTGGCGAATGGGGGAGCGCCCTCGGGCCATAACTGCCCCAGTAAGACTACAATGTTCAGTACCAGCAGTACAATGGTTATTGGTTTCATTGGGATGATTTTATCCATGCAAAATACTTTTTTTCATGAGTTTTCAGGCACTGGTACGCCATACAATCATATAAATTATTATTCCTAAACATACCCCTATCTTTACCAGGTCTAAAACATTCATACTATGGAGAAAATGCCTGAAAGCAAAGTACTTATCCGCTTCCCCGATTGCGATCCGTTTAATCACCTCAACAATTCCCGCTACATAGATTATTTCATTAACGCACGCGAAGATCATCTCTGGCAGCATTACCAACTGAACATATACGCTTATGGCAAGCAGCATGGTAAAAGCTGGGTGGTAGGGCAGAACCAGATTGCCTACCTGAAGCCAGCCATGCTCATGGAAACAGTCGTGATACAATCTACCGTGCTGGAACTGACTGATACGGATATACTGGTGGAAATGCTGATGTGGAATAAGGACAAGACGCAGCTTAAATCCGTGCTCTGGTCAAAGTTTGTACATTTCAACCTGGAGACGCAGCGACGGGATACCCATAGCAAAGAATTGATGGACTACTTCACACCTCTTGTTAATCCTTTGGAAGAGAAGGTTGATTTTGAACAAAGGGTGGTGCAATTGAGGGCACAGAACCAGGCACCTACTCCGCGGCAGAATTGACGGTGATATTACTCCCAATCCCCGTTCAGTTTCAGCACCTTTTCTATTACATCGCGCACGCAGCCCATGCCGCCGCTGAGGGGAGAAATATATTTGCTGATGCCCTTTATTTCAGGGCAGGCGTCGGCGGGGCAGGTGGGCAGTCCGCACATTTGCATCACTGCATAGTCGGGCATGTCATCGCCCATGTATAGGATGGTTTCCGGTGGGGTATTGTACTTGGCAATCAACTCCTGAAGCAGGGCTTTTTTATCCTGCACCCTGATATGTACATCTTTCATGCCCAGGTTGTTGAAGCGGGTTTGCATAGCGGCAGAAGTGCCGCCGCTGATAATCCACAGGTTATAGCCTTTCTTTACCGCCAGTTGTATGGCATAGCCGTCTTTGATGTTGACACTGCGCAGCAAGTAGCCCTCTTCTGTAGCCAGCAGTTGTGCATTGGTCAATACGCCGTCTATATCGAAGACAAACGTCTTAATCGGGTTAAAAAGCTCCAGTACGTTCATTTATTTCTGGTTGTCGCGCCACTCGTACACCCAGCTGCTCTGTATCATCTCCAGGTGGCCTTCGTTACAGTCTTCGCGTTTGCCCTCAAAGTTGTCAATTTCCAGCACCCACTCCAGCAGGTCGGTAAAGCGCACACGATATATCCGGCTTTCGCCAAAATCGTCGCCAAATTTTTCGTACAGCTTCAGCGCTATATCCTCGTAATCATTCCATTTTATCGGCGGCTCAAACATATTAATTCAAAATTCAAAAGTAAAAATTCAAAAAATAGACTCACGACTTACAACTCGTTAATCTCCATGTATCAGGCTTTGGT
>DATCSV010000383.1:0-2063 GCA_036568285.1 Flavipsychrobacter sp.
GAAATTCTATTTTAACCTGAAAGCAGCCAATGGACAGATTATCGGCACAAGCCAGATGTATGAAAGCGCGCAAGGCAGGGATAATGGTATTGCATCTGTAAAAAGCAATGCACCCGGTGCAACTATTGACGACCAGGCGGCTGCATAATACCCACTACTTGCCCCGCATCGCCTTCAGCGATTTCCTGATGGAAAACACGTGCATAAACACCGCCGCAGGCATGAATGCAGCCGCTATATACACATAAGGCAACCGTGGGAAATCCAGGCTGATGGGAATACTGTCATAACCCCATATTTGCGGCCGCACTATCAGGCTGACGAAGATGAACACGATATTGGCCAGCAACAGCAGGCAGCAGATGTTCCACACTATCACAGCTTTATGCGATAATACTTTCCTGCTATACGCCAGGTAGCCGACAATCGGTGCAGACAGCCCCGCCAATATATCAAAGTTCCTGCCCTCAAAACTTACCAGTTCCGGTCCCAGTCCTTCTTTATACAATCCCAGTATCAGCAGTTCCACCATTATTCTGAAGGATTGAAAGTATACGGTGAATGCTATCGGGAAACCATCTATTATGTCTCGGAACTTCCTGGCAGTGAAAAACCAGGTGATGATGACAAAAGCAGGTAGAATGACAAACACTACTACCTTCGGCGGCAGGCTGAAATCAGCCAGGAAACCTGTACCTGCCAGTATGGAGACATAGCTGATCCATAACACCATGAAAATGGTATAACCCATTACAAATCTCTCTCGTCGTTCGGTTGTGTAACCTGCATTTATCGCAGCCATGTTCATCGCCCAACCGATGGCTATTAGGATAACGAGTAGAAGTGCATAATGCCCTGCCTGCAACATATCTGTATTTTTACTGCAATATTAGCGCGGCCCCCAAATAAAGCGTTGACAATTATTGCTATTTATTGGCTGGCCAGCCTGTACGACATGGGCCAGGTACCATGCTTACGCTTAAAAGCCCTGCAAAATGTGGCAATATCTTCATACCCTACCAATAGGGCTATATCTTTTACAGTCAAATCAGTATCTGACAACAGCTGTTTCGCTTTATCCAATCTTGTTGCAGCTATAAACTGGTAAGGCGTTTGCCCGTATATCTGTTTGAACATACGCAGAAAATGAAACTTAGACATACACGCCTCCTTCGCCAGCTCATCCAGTGATATTGCTACATGATATTGCTGGTATATATAATCAACGGCTCTTGATAATCTAGCCAACACTTCATACCTCGTAGCTGCTTTTACGACAGGTATTGTGTCAATATTTTTCAAAAAATCATTTTGCCCGCATAGCATGTGTTGCAGTAGGTTCGCCAGTATCTCTTCAGTCATCAAACCATCCAGCCCGCCCGATAAGTGTCCTGATTGCAATAACCAGACTGTTTTCCTGAAATAATTATCCTTCCAATACTGCCTGTTGTAAAAGTAATATGGCTGTGCGGTGGATGTGCCTGCATTGTCCAGGAGGCTTTCAGTGCGCAGGGAGAGTGCCGGCAGCATCTCATTGAGCATGGCGGTGGAAAAGTGAATATTAAAAGTTTCAGCCTGCTGGCGTATGTCAATACTGTATAATTGATGTTCGTTACTGATAAAGTAGGTATCCTCACCTATTCTTGCCGTTTCACTATCTGCACCATAATACGCCTGTCCCCTGTTATTGCTAAAAATGGTAAGAGTACCTTCTATCCCATCCCGGTACTCCTTCTGTGTAGTGGTGTTAATGATAACATTGGGCCACGATTTTTTCGTAGCAATCATGCTTTTCAACAGGTTTATTTCACAGAAATCTTTCCGGTACATGTTTTAGAAATACTTTGCAAAGATATTAAAGGCGTTTCAATTATGTACCCGGATTGATAGGCGTTACCCATAATCGGCGTAGTCCCCGACTACGTCGAACTGGCGATTATTTTTTACAAGCGAACATTATTCAATAAAAATACTTTCAGGAATACTTAACTTTGCCCGCATATTCAAATACTCGCTTTGAGTTAATGGTCCTACCAAAGAATCTTCAGCAATGATTATTATCC
>DATCSV010000384.1:0-3286 GCA_036568285.1 Flavipsychrobacter sp.
GGCATTTATCCCGCCATCAGTGGCAGGGGGATAGGGGGGAAAAGCCGCTGCAAAAAACAGCGGCTTCGGAGCATAGGAAACTATAAAGCAAACAATTATTCCGGCAGTAACACCTCATCTATTACGTAGACGATACCATTGGATGCACGCACGGTGCCCACTACATTGGCCTTCCCGTTTATCTTAATATTATTTCCCTCTTTGGCTATCGTAATGTTCTTAGAGTTCACCTGTCCTATCCTCTGGCCATCGCGCAGCATGTCTTCTGTAAACACCCCTACCGATACATGGTACTCCAGTATATCGGCCAGTTTATCCTTGTTCTCAGGCTTCAGCAGGTCTTCTACCGTGCCTGAGGGCAGTTTGTCAAAAGCCGCATTGGTAGGTGCAAACACGGTAAACGGCCCCGACTTCTCCAGTGGCTCTACCAGCTCTGCTGCCTGCACTGCGGTTACCAGTGTACTGTGGTCTTTGCTGCCTATGGCTACGTCTACCACATCCTGTTGCGACGGGTCATCGCCCGAGGCTGGTGGTATAGCAGACACATTTTCGCTTTGCGATGTGACGTTGGTATCAGCACCGCCTGCATCGGCCGTGTCACCGCACGACTGCACCAGCAGGGCAACCAGCACTACCGGCAGTAATAAATGCTTTTTCATATAGCTGTTGTTTTGTGTTACGTAAAACTATCTACGGAACCCTGAATAAAATATGACGTTAGTCATATTTAAGACAAACATGTCTTTTATTCATTGCTGAGACTTGCAGGCCGGCTATTGCGTTTGCAGCACGGGCATTTTTCGCTATGACTTTTTTGTTAGAAAATGTACATTTAGTATATGAGAACCGCCCTTTTATACCTGCTTTTTTGCCTGTTGGCCATTCCCGCTTATACCCAGGAAGTAGAGGAAAACCTCTTTGCCATCGTGTTCGACCCCGTGGCTAAAAAAGACCTGGAAGCAGTACACATAAAAGACTGGCAGTACCGCAAATATCTTGTGGGCATGAAAGACGCCACCCGCGATTCGCTGGCCAAAGCGTTCAGGATAAAACCCGATGCCGTGGAGGAACACCTGGACAAAATGCAGGCGGTAAATGACAGCGAAAACCTGGCAGTAGTGGCGCGTATCATCCGCACCAGCGATGCCTACTACCCCGGCAAGTCGCTGGTGGGCGAACCGACGCACCTGGTAGCCCTGTCAGTGATCATGCATGCCAACCAGGAACAAAAATATTACCCGCGGGTGAACCAGGCTTTTACCATGGGCGAGGTGCCGCAGTTTGCTGTGGCTATGCTGGAAGACCATATACTGGCTGAAAAAGGCTGGCCGCAAAACTATGGCTCGCACTATACCCGCGTACGCATGCGCGACGAAGCCACCAACAAGATAGTGACCCGCTACTACATCAGCCCGGTGAAAAGCCCCGACCATATAAATGAGCGAAGAAAGAGCAAAGGCTTTGACGCCACAATAGAAGAATATGCCCGCCAGTCCGGCGTGATATACGACCCCACATTGACGGCTGAAAAGCTGAAACAAATGCGGGTGGAGTAGTATTTGAAAGTCGAAAAGACTTGCGCAAGATGGGATATGCTATCACATCTTTTACACCTTGCCCACTCACTACCCGCCCCTGAAATCAGGTATTTACTAAAAAAGTATCCCCTCCCGTTGCCGGGAAGGGACTGTCTCTCTCTTATTACAACGTGAAATCAAAATAGTGCGTTGAATCCACTACTGTGTTGCCCGATTTAAATTCAAGGTGCATGCGCCACAGCCCCGGCATGGTAAAGTTTACTTTGCCCTTGTAATGCCCGTTGCCCACATGCACAGGCTGCACGTTATTGGGCGAACCGTGGTTCATAGTAGGCATCTCGGGCTCAAAGGTTACTGTCATGCTGCTGTCAGGCGGAAACATCATCATTGATTGTCTCTTGTACACCACGAATTCAAAATCATTCAGCCCTGTTACCGGGTTAGCAGGCGGTATAAACCCTACAAAGTATTTACCCGAGTCCACGGGCGATTCAAACGAAAACATCTTCATCGGCGTGGGGTCTTTCACATCAATAGATATAGTTGCCGTACCGTTTTTTGCATTCGCATGGTTCTGCACGGTTACTGCCAGTGTCCATGTCCCGGTCGACGATGACATGATAAAACTTACACTTGCCGGAAAGAGTTTATTCACAGCGTTTACACTCGCAGGGTTTTCAAAAGGCGCCGCATGGCTCATGGTGGCCATCTGCATCTTGGGTGCCAGTTTCACCTCTGCGCTTTCTACAAAATCGTTGCTTACACTGTCGCGCAGGGCAATGTATACCTTGTTGTAACCGGTAAAGGCCGCCTCTTTACCATATACTTCTACCATTACGCCCGCACCTGTTGCATAGGCGTTGCCCAGCTTCGTATATCCGTCGGTGGGCATTACGGGGTTGTTAGGTTCAGGAATAACATTTTCCTTCTTTTTACAGCCGAACATCACCAATGAAAATATAGCTATCAGCAATATGCTGTTGGATAATTTATTGTACTTCATAAAAATTGTTTTAAAAAAATCAAAAGATATCAACCACATGCACAGCCCTGTACAGTACCCTTTACAGGTACCGTTATTCTGCCTTTGCGCACACCCGGGTTGAGGTCAAATAGCGCAGAAATACCTTAGGCTGCATAATCGGGCGGATGGAAGATAGTGCCCCGCAAATCAATTGTGTTCAGCTCGTTGTAGGCAAAGTATTGCTTACCCTCTTCTACCGGCAGTTGCCCGTAGCTGATAGCGAACGCACTGCCCTCGTAATACAGCAGCACCTCTTCTTTGTGTACATTCTGCGGTACGGGTGCCTGGTGTTCAGCCTCCCTGGCCAGTTGTTTGTTCAGGCTGCACTTGCCCTTGCACTGCATTTCAGGTTTATCCCTGTTTTCGCACAGGTTGTTGGCTATATACTCCCTGTTGGCATAAAAGGACGCCATTATCATCACCGTGCTGAAGGTCTGCATCAGCACAGCAGTAAAGACGATTATGGCAAACAGTTTTTTAAACATTGCAGGCATAGTTGATCCCGGCTATAAAGTTACCACAAACACACGACCCGATGCCTAATCTTCATCACCGCTTATTTAAGCGGAAGATGATTTTTATCATCAAATAAAACAAGGCTCCCCTCCTGTTTTTAGGAGGGGGTCAATTGGCATGTGCCAATCAGGGGTGGTTAACCCTGCTCAATTCATATCCTCATCATGAGGAGCATAGCGGCGTGATGTTCTCATGAAATTTCATTCCC
>DATCSV010000385.1:0-3456 GCA_036568285.1 Flavipsychrobacter sp.
AAATAGTAAAGTCCATTAAATTGCCTCCTTGCCATTGCCGGCCTTGTATTGTTTGAACCGGGACGGTGATAATTCCGGTTGTAACATCTACATTGAATTTGACATGATAGAGAGAGTTAGTTTGGATATAGCTGTAGTAGAATTCGCTGGAGTTATTGCTAAACTGTAAAACCACGTTTCTCAAATACAGCTGCTGTTCCATGGTGTTATTTGTAATGCCTGTTTGCGTAAACACTACACTATCAGTAGAATCAACTGTCTGAAGTGCTCCTGTCATGTGCTGTAAAAAGAGCATGTTCACTTCTCTTTTACTCACAGAATCAACAACCAGTTGTATGGTATAATCCCGCGATTTACCGGTTTCGCTTGCACTCATTATCTTCAGGTCGTAAGTACCGGGATTTAAGAAACCTACTTCCAGTGTCAGGTTGGTATTGAATGTTGTATAGCCTGAGTTCGCACTGAATTCAGCCTTAACGCCGGCAGGCAATCCGCTTATAGACATAGTCACCTTCTGCTCCAGGCCTACATTGCGCATTACTGTAATGGGTATTACTACCTCGCTCCACGGGGTAGTGCGTACGTCACTTATGCCCGCTATTGTCAGACTGGTATCTACCGGCTTGGTAGTGTCAATATATACCGTGTCCACTTCCGGTGGCGGCAGTATGGATGACTTTTTCTTTTCGCAGGCAGTGAATGTTAGGGCTAATAAACCCAGTGCTAATACAATTTTGTTCATATGCTTATGATTTCTGTTAATATATTTAACCGAAAAATAATACTAAATTCTTAGCCCTGCAAGCATAATCGTAAAAAACAATATGAATTAGTGAGCAGACTATGTTACAGCGTAATGGTGAACGTGGTACCTACGCCCTCGGTACTATCTACTGTTATCTCGCCTCCAAGCGATTCTATCTGTGTTTTAGTCATGTACAAGCCCAGCCCCTTGCCTTCATGCTCCAGGTGAAACCTGCTGTACAGGCCAAACACCCTATCGCCATGGACACCCAGGTCTATACCGATTCCATTGTCTGATACAGTAATTACCGTCCTTCCATCACGTATTGCAGCATGAATATCAACCACCGGCCGCCTGTCAGGCGACCTATATTTAATAGCATTGGTGACCAGGTTGAACAAAGCGCTTTGGATGTAGCTTTTAATACTGGTAATTTCAACGGCCTCGGGTTGTATATCGTAGAGAATTTCAGCGCCGGCCTTTGATATTTCATTTTTCAGGTTACTGCATACTACGCGTATTACGTCGGCCAGCAGGAAAGGCTCCACTTTTTCGTTCAGCATGGAACGCGTGGAGAGGATGACATTCAGGTCCTGCAACAGATCGTCCATAGCCTTGGCCGCCTCCTGGATATACTCCAATGTAGTTTCCTTGTCTTTAGCAGTGATGTTGGTATGCAGCAACCTGCCCAGGCCCAGGATATGCGCTACCGGTGCACGCAGATTATGCGACACTATGTAATTAAACTGCATCAGTTCATTATACTTATTACTCAGCTCTTTTATCAGCCGCTCACGCTCCAGTTCTGCAGTTTTCTGAGCTGTAATATCCCTTACCGAACCGTACAACTCTGCGATATGCCCCGACTCATCTGCCACCGGCGTCACATGATCTTCCAACCATACGTATTCACCCGTGCGGGCATGCTTCACCCTATATATGCGTATTACAGGCTGGCGGGTTGAGAACATTTGTTTATTATTCTCTTTTACCCGCTCCAGGTCATCAGGGTGAATTGACTCGAGCCAACCCAAGCGATTTCTACGGGTTTCTTCGATAGTACTACCTTGTATCTTTTCCAATTGCCAGCTCAGGTAGCTGAAGTTGTTAATAAAGCTATTCTTCGGGTCTAACGAAACGACATAGAAAAACTGATCAGACGAAGCGATGATACGGGATATCAATTTGCTTTTGTCCTCCAGCTCAATAGTTGTTCTCATTTGTTCGGTAATATCCCGGGCCGAGCCATACAGTTCGGTAATAACTCCTGCTTTATTTATCTTGGGCACTATACGGTCTTCTATCCAGCGGTACTGCCTCAGGATTGGGTGATACATACGATACACTAACAAACGTTCTTTCCCTTCAATTACGCTGGCGATCTCTATGTCGCTTCTTTTCACATCGTCCGGATGAATAGCCTTAGGCCATCTATCAGGATGCTGTTCCAGTTCTTCTTTGCTAAGTCCGAGTATCTCCTGCGCGCGTCCGCTGATAAAAGTAAACGGGCTCATTGCAGGATCATTGTGCAATATCGCCCTGGCATATACCACCTCATCCAGGCTGCTGAGTATGTTACCAAGAAATTCAGCGTTCCTGTTCAACTCCCTTTTGTAATGGGCCAATTCTTCACCCACCATATTAAGGCCGGCAATAACGGTGTTGAGGGGATCATCGTCCTCCCCTATTTCTCCTTGTGTCTCAAAATTTCCCCGGCTAAACTCAATGAGCATGTTTACAATGCTCTCCATTCTGTTTGCCGTTCTGGTTTGCTGACTCATGGGCGGCTAGTTTACCTTGTATTGCAAAAGCCATTCCCTGGCCTTTAGCGGGTCTGTAAATAGTTTTGTGGGTACCTTGGCTGTGCTGATACCTATAATGAGATTCCCTATCATTTTGGCGATGCCGGAATGAGTAACCAATGCTAATGCAGTAACCAGGCCTTCCATATTTTGCCGGTTATACTCATCTCTTACCTCTTTGCTGGCAGACCGTATACGGGAAATTTCTATTAAGACCGAGCGGGGTTGGCCGCCACCGGCTTTTCTTATATACGACAAGTATTCCGCCACATCCTCCTTGCTTTGAGAGGATTTGGAACCCAGATTAACAATTATGCCGTCCTGGCTTAGCCATATAGGCCCCCATGGGGTAATCAAAGCGTCGACGGGGGGTATCATAAAATCATGCATAACCAAGTTCATTTTTCTTTTAACTCAGCCGGTGTTCCATCAGCCATTCCTTAGCCTTATAGGGATCGGTAAAGAGTTTAACAGGCACTTGAGGCTTGTTGAGACCGATAAAGATATTCGCAATCATATTACTCACATTGGACGTAGTAAGCAACGCTACAGCTGTAATAGTCAGCTCCCCCTGTTGTTTCACATATTCTTCGCGGGCACCTTTGCTCATTGAGCGTACTTTGGTCATATCTACCAACAGGGGCCGGGCCTTACCGCCGGCAGCTTTTCTTGTGTACACCATGTTTTCCCGGGCTGTCTCTGCATCCTGCGATTCAGATTTGCCGATTGTAATCACAATTCCGTCATCTGTTAGCCATACAGGCCCGGATGGAGCCATCAAAGCATCCGGTGGTGGCGTCATAAAGTCATACATTGTGTGTGTTTTGTTTGTAATACCTGCATTGACGGTGTGCTTACCGATACTGCATCAACCATTTTTTTGCTGCATCCGCATTATTAAATAAACGC
>DATCSV010000386.1:0-9601 GCA_036568285.1 Flavipsychrobacter sp.
CATGCGCCGCAATGCCATTATCATTTTCATGTGCATAGAGCTCATGCTGAATGCAGTGAACTTGTTACTGGTGGCTTTTTCAAAAATGTACAACGACTCTTCCGCCCAGATATTCGTGTTCTTCAGCATGGTAGTGGCAGCAGCAGAAGTAGCAGTTGGCCTGGCAATAATAGTAATGATGTACCGCAAAGTACATTCGGTGGATATAAATATTTTGAACAGATTAAAACATTAACCTCCAGCCCCTGAAGGGGAGATGATAAGGTTAATGATTATATAAATAAAAGAATTTAGCCCCTTTAGGGGTTGGGGTAGTATGACAAACTTAGTTTACTTGGTTCCCTTGTTTCCGTTGATAGGTTTTCTTATCAATGGTATCGGATGGAGGAGAATACCGAAATCTGCGGGCGGCATTATTGGCAGCCTGGCAGTACTGGCATCATTTGCTGTATCGCTGGGTATATTCTTCGAGGTTAGATCTGCAGGCGCGGGTACTACCGTTCACCTGTACGATTTCATCCAGTCCGGCACGCTGAACATTCCTTTCGTGTTTCAGGTAGATGCTTTGTCTTCTTTGTTCCTGTTAATCATTACCGGTGTCGGCTTCCTGATACACGTTTACTCTACCTCTTATATGCACGACGATGACGGCATGGTGAAATACTTCGCTTACCTCAACCTCTTCGTGTTCTCTATGCTGCTGCTGGTGCTCGGTGGCAACTACCTTATTATGTTCATCGGTTGGGAAGGTGTGGGCCTCTGCTCTTACCTGCTCATCGGTTTCTGGTTCAAGAAACGCGACTATACCAATGCCGCCAAGAAGGCCTTTGTAATGAACCGTATAGGTGACCTCGGTTTCCTGGTAGGGATGCTGCTGGTGTTGTACAATTTCGGCACGCTGTCTTATCAAGACTTCTTTGGGCAAATCAATGCGGGTACGGCAGCAGTATCATCCGAAACATATAACTGGATAGCTATCTGCTTCTTTATAGGTGCTATGGGTAAAAGTGCCCAGATCCCATTGTACACATGGTTGCCCGACGCGATGGCCGGACCCACTCCTGTATCTGCACTGATACACGCCGCTACGATGGTAACGGCAGGTATATATATGATAGCCCGCAGCAGCGTGCTGTACAACCTGGCCCCTATGGCGCAGGACCTGGTAGCGGTTATCGGTCTGGCTACGGCAATTGTCGCAGCATCCATCGCCATCAAGCAATACGATATTAAAAAAGTACTTGCATACTCTACTGTCAGCCAGTTGGGCTTTATGTTCCTGGCGCTGGGTGTGGGCGCGTATACTACAGCAGTATTCCACGTAATGACGCACGCCTTCTTCAAAGCATTGTTGTTCCTCGGCTCCGGTAGTGTGATACACGCTATGGGCGGCGAGCAGGACATCCGCAAAATGGGTGGACTGAACAAACACATGCGTATTACGGGCATTACATTCTTGATAGGCTGCCTGGCTATTGCAGGTATTCCCGGTTTTTCAGGTTTCTTCTCCAAAGATGAAATACTGGCATCGGTCTACGCGCACAGCCCGGTGATGTATTACCTGGCATTGGGTGCGGCGCTCATGACCGCTTTCTATATGTTCCGCCTGTACTTCCTGACCTTTACAGGAAACTTCCGCGGTACAGAAGAGCAGAAACACCACCTGCACGAAAGCCCTGCGGCTATTACTATTCCGCTGGTAGTGCTGGCTATATTGTCAATCGTGGGTGGTTATGTTGGTCTACCTCCTGTTATCAGCGAACATCATACATTGAATAGCTATCTCGCACCCGTTGTCAGCAACTTCAACGTGCACCACCTGGAGCACGCTACCGAGTGGATGCTGATGGGATTGTCAACCGGCTTGGTGATTATCATGATAATCGTAGCTTATTCTGCTACTAAGAAACCCAACTTCGTACCCAATACAGGTATGGCCAAAGTGCTGGAAAACAAATGGTATGTAGATGAGATTTACGATACGATTATTGTTCGCCCCATAGGCGCATTGTCTGCTTTGCTGAACAATATAATTGAAAGATTGGGCATAGACGGTGCGGTGAACGGTGTAGGCAAATTAGTGAACTGGGGCAGCGGCAAGATAAGGTTGGTACAGAGCGGCCAGGTTGGTTTTTACATTTTCGCGATGGTATTGGGTATTACGGTACTCTTCGCCCTCAGTTTTTTTTGGATACAATAACTATAGAGCAGTTTTGCGATTAGTATTATGATATTGACATTACTCATATTAATTCCCCTGGTAGCCGGCATAGCAGCTATGGCTATGAAAGGTGCTGCGAAAGGAATTAGCTTATTAAGTTCTGTAGCGGTTACGGTTACTTCCCTGTTGGTGTTCACGAGCATCAATTCATTCGGCCCTAATGGTTTTGTAGAGTGGAGTATGCCATGGATACCCTCGCTGGGTTCCAACATCAGCCTGATGGGCGATAGTATGGCCCTGGTACTGTGCCTGCTTACGGGTATAGTCATGACGATAGTCGTAATCACCAACTGGAATAAAGATGTAGAAAGGCCCGGCTCTTTCTATGGGTTGATGCTGTTGGCACAGGCTGGCATCACTGGTGTCTTCCTGGCGTCTGACGCACTGCTGTTTTACTTCTTCTGGGAGCTGGCGCTGATACCCGTGTATTTCCTGTCGTCTATATGGGGCGGCGAAAAACGCATTGCCGTTACCTTCAAGTTCTTCGTATACACATTCGTGGGTAGCCTGATGTTGCTGGCTGCATTAATATATTTATCCCTGCAAAACCCCGGCGGCAATTCATTCGCTCTGGAGAATATCATTCGCGCGGGCGCTTCCCTGCCTGCCGACCAGCAGCAGTGGATGTTCTGGCTCATCTTCATCGCCTTCGCTATCAAGATGCCGATATTTCCCCTGCACACCTGGCAGCCCGATGCTTACGAACAATCGCCTACGCCGGTTACTATCATCCTCAGTGCGCTGATGGTGAAGATGGGTATATACGGCGTGGTACGCTGGTTGCTGCCTGTGGTGCCCGATGCAGTTGCTTTCTGGTCTGATACGGTGATTACCTTATCCGTAATAGGTATCGTATATGCATCACTACTGGCCATTGTACAAACAGATTTAAAACGCCTGGTAGCTTATTCATCTATTGCCCACATGGGCCTGATGAGTGCAGCTGCTTTTGCGAATACGGATGTAGCCATGCATGGGCTGGTTATCCAGATGTTCAACCATGGTATTAACATTGCCGGTATGTGGGTAATAGTGAGCATGATAGAGCAGCGCTGGGGCACACGCGATATGAGGCAACTGGGTGGTATGGCCAATACCGCACCGCTCATGACCATTGCATTGGTAGTAATAGCACTGGCTAATATAGCCCTGCCGCTTACTAATGGTTTCATCGGCGAGTTTATGTTGTTCAACGGCCTGTTTGCTTCGGCTTCGCAGTACCATGTTACTTTTATGGTTGTTGCAGGTCTGGGTATCATATTGGGTGCGGTGTACACGCTCAACATGGTGCAGCGTACAGCATACGGCGAGGCAGTGGCCATGAAAGCCGGCGGAGATATTACAATGAACGAATACATTGGTTTAGCCATCATTATAGGACTCATTATATTTTTGGGTGTATACCCCAAGCCCCTGCTCGACTTGACAGCGGGAATAATGATGCCTTAACGGTGGGTATTAATTTATTAAAACAAAAAATCAGGGTGGCGCGTGCAACACGCTATCCCGGTACTGGAATATGAAGGCAATTATTGCTGCAACGTTATTAGGTGTTATCATGATGTTCACCGGGCTGTTTGTAAAAGACAAAAGGCAGGTGGTGATGATAGCTACTATTGCATTCCTGGCACTGCTGGGCATCACAATATGGGAGGTGCAGGATGCTTCATCCGCCGCGCCGGCTATGTTGTTCAACAACATGCTGCGTATAGACAGCTACGCACTCTGGTTCAATATGATGATGGCGGGTTGTACTTTCCTGTACGTACTCCTGATGGGCAAAGACATCATGCGCGTAGGCAACCACGTAGCCGAATACTTTACACTGATACTCTTTATACTCTGTGGTATTTTCCTGCTGACGGGTTACAACAACCTGCTGATGCTCTTTATAGGTATCGAGATCATGTCTATACCCCAGTACATACTGGCGGGTGCCGACAGGCGCAACCTGAAGAGTAACGAGGCCTCACTGAAATACTTCCTGATGGGTGCCTTCACTACAGGCCTGCTGCTGATGGGTATTACCCTGCTCTACGGTGCTACAGGTAGTTTCTATATTACCGACTTTACTTTCCTGCGTACCGACGCGCTCAATCCTATGGCGCTGGCGGGTATCATGTTTATACTCATTTCTTTCGCCTTCAAAGTATCGGCAGTGCCCATGCACATGTGGACACCCGATGTGTACGACGGTTCGCCTACGGCATTTACCGCCTTCATGTCTACCATCGTTAAGGCGGGCGCATTCGTGGGTTTCCTGCGTTTGTTCCATATCGCATTCGGCAGCCTCAGCGAACATTGGATGCTGATTGTGGCCCTCATTACGGCTGCTACATTGCTGGTGGGTAATATCACAGCAGTGTTCCAGCAGAGCGTGAAGCGTATGCTGGCCTACTCGTCCATAGCTCAGGCGGGCTTTATGCTCTTCGCCATAGCCTCTGTCAACGCATCAGCCTGGCAGGGTATGATTATCTATGGCGTGGCGTATAGCGTAGCTACCATCGGCCTGTTCTCCGTGCTGATAAAAATGAAAGATTACACTTACGATGGCTTCAACGGCTTGGCTAAAAAACAACCCGTGGTGGCTTTCTTTACAACTATCTTCTTACTCTCGCTGGCGGGCATACCGCTTACCGGCGGCTTTATGGCCAAATACTTCGTGCTGAACGCGGCCGTGCAGCAAGGTGGACTGTTGTGGTTAGTCATCTTCGCATTGCTGATGGCGGCTATTAGTGTGTATTACTATTTCCGTGTTATCATCGCCATGTACTTTAAGCAGGGCGAGGCCGAAATGGCGGTAGAAATCAACGGCGGCGACAGGATACTGCTGGGCATTACCTGTGCTTTGGTTATTTTGTTAGGTGTGGCGCCACATTTGTTTTTGGGGAGTATATAAAAACACAGACACCACATGAAAACACAATACTATAAACAGGCAAGAATCGGGAACATCATCGGGATAGTGGCAGGCATTATCGGATTGTTACTGTTTATTCCCCTATTGATTATCAGCTTTCACAAAGGCTGGTTGTTCCGGTCAGTATTCCTGTTCAACATATTTATGAGCGCTTATTGTATCTACATATCCCGGGTGAGGATGAAGAGGCTGAAAGTTAATAAGCCAATACAATCTTAGTCTCTCCTTCAGGGGGATAGGGGGAAATACCCACGTTGGTTATCTTACTCGGCGTAGTCCCTCATCTGTTTTGGGGAGTATATAAATCTGATTGGAGTACCCTTACAGTCAAAAATGACTGTGATTTATCCACAGAAAAACATAAGTCATTGAAAGTCAACCATACTAATGTGAATTCAATGTGCTTACTCCGACATAAAAATTATCATAGAAATAAAAACTGCATTATTTTTACCCGAAACAACTAATAAAAAGAAAGGTGGCATTGGAACTGCCACCTTGTTACAACCAATTTGTGAGCTAAGTATGGGATGCGACCCCAAATGTAGCATATCACATTGGGTTGTGATATTTTTCGCCCAACACAAATAGGTTGTTCCTATATGTTCGACAACGAAATTATCCAAAAGAACCTACGGGGGGAAAAATAAAAACTCACCAACTGTGGAAAAACAAAGTGGATAATTCGGATCGTTGATTATCAGCGGGTTTCGCCTATTACTTCACCCTTCATACACCCTTCACTTGATTTCCAGATTGTTTTTCCGTATATAAAAAGTAGACAGATAAGTGTAGATAATACCCCTCGTCCTCGTTTATAACGAGGATGCACCGGAATAGCGTTTGCAACGCAATTCAACCTTCCCCCACATGGCGGTGTTGTCACTGCACCACCCAAACCGATATATAAATTCTTTTTCAATAAAGCCTGCTGTACATTATCTTTACCTGAACATCAAATACTTAAACCTTATGAAGCGCTACCTGCTCATTATAATAATACCAGCGTTTTTCCTGTTAGGCTCACTTGCAATCTTCACCACTGGCTGCACTCAGGAATCCAAAAAATGTACACTAGACTGTAAAAATGGCGGCACCTGCCATGATGGTAAATGCACCTGCCCGGACGGCTATACAGGTGAAACTTGTGAGTTGTTATCCGATTCGTGTAAGGTGATTGTTTGCGAAAACGGCGGAACATGTGTTAGTGGCAAATGTGCATGTCCCACAGGATTTGAAGGCAACCGCTGCCAAATACAGACAAGGGAAAAGTTTTTCGGAACATATAGCGGTAGCTATCAATGCAGTACGGGTGGAACTGGCGCTTCCGCTGCCATTACAGCAGGCAATTCTCCGCTTAAAATTGTTATTCAGATAGGTACATCATACACATATGCTACTCTAACCGGCCCGACCACGTTTATTATTGACGCTGGCAGTTCTATTGCCGGGGTTAAAATTACAGGTACCGGTTCTTTTTCGGGAGACAACATGACCATGAATTTCACGTTCGATGGCCAATATAATTGTGTATTTACAGGTAAAAAAATATAGTGCTCACTGGCGCGGGCTTCCGAAGGGCGACCAGTGCCTGAGCAAATCACCCGTTAGGCGTAGACTCTGTCTACGTCTCATAGGTGGCAAATCTCCCGATTTGCGAAATTCCCCATGTGGTCGGTATAGTCACCGCACCACCAGAGTATAATTTTCAAATTAACAAGCATTATTCGCCCTTCGTCAACTTGATGCGCGTCGGCGGGTGCATCTCTTTTATCACAAAAAAGTAGTCGAAAGATGCTGATAGTCTCAGGTGCTCTTTGTAGAAATTCTTTTTGGCGGCGCTTACCATATTGTATTCCGCGCCAAAGTTGTTGATCATTTGTTTTTTGTCCACCCCACTGGCGCGGGTCTTCCGAAGGGTGACCCGTGTCTGAGCAAATCACCCGGTTTCTGACCGGTAGTTGGAAGACTGAAGAGCATCTATAGCACTTTACCCCAAGTTGCAAATCTACCGCACTCACTCTTATCCCGCTACATACCCCTCCACATATTCCTTCAGCAGCCGATAGTTCTTTTCAGAATACTTATAACCCCAATCTTTAAACCCATCAACTACCCGTTTCCTGGCCGACAAATTTTCTAATACAGTTTTAAAATGCCTGGCAAAGTCTATCATAGGCCCCTCCAGGGCGAATAGTAAGTGTTTACTGATATCTACATCCTGCATGAACTCGTAATATTCAAAAGTTGTAGGGTCAAATTGTTGGTAGTATATGTCTTCAATTAAATCTGTATTGATATCTTTCCAGATGGTAATATGCATGCGCCCATTATCAAAATAAAAGGCCCAGGTAATGTCATCTCTCTCCGTGTCATGCAGTACTATACACTGGTTGCCGATCAGCATTCCATTTTGCTCGTAAAAAGGCTTACCCGCGATACCCTTTACCATCATCCTGAGTATATCATTCAGCGGATTGCATCCATAACTGATAGTATATTCGTAACGTTTGTCCCTGTTCGAAATAACAACATCCATCCAGCCATTCCTGATATGGCCGATGTCAATCGAAAACTCGCTGATAGGAGTAAAGATGATTCCCGGTATCATACAGGCAAGATATATATTTTCTGAACGGGCTTATACCTTCAAGGCACTCTGCCCTCGCTCTTTCCCAAATATCGTAGCTTCGTAACACGTGATAGACTACAAAGTCATACCACCTCCTCCAGACCTGAAAGATGTCATCAGTCATTTTTGGGTCGGCACCTGGGATGCACAGTCGCAGCAGGGGAACTCCATGTACTATATCGTGGCAAGCAGCTTAATGGAGATCACCTTTGCGTTTAAAGATCATCATCACCGCCCCGAGTTACTTTTTTCTACCGTACAGGGGCAGGCCAACCAACCCGCGCAGTTTTCGGTGGAAGGATATTCTCAATTATTAGGTGTGTCGTTGTATGCACATGCTGTTCCCGGCCTGTTCAATATCCCTGCTGCGGAACTCAACAATCAATTTCTTACACTGAATACGTTTCTGGGCCACGAGGGCGATATACTGGCTGAGCGAATAGCACTGGCAAAAACCACCCTCGAACGAATAGGGATACTGGCAAATTATTTCAAGTCGCTGCTGTACAAAAGGCAGGATAAAGACCAACGTATAGTAAAGGCCATAGAGTATATCAGGCAACAACGTGGTAATGCAAAGGTGGCGGAACTGTGTAAAGAGTTCAACCTGTCGCAAAAACAATTTGAAAGGCGCTTCAGGGATTTTTCAGGCTTTAACCCTAAGATGTACGCACGGATTGTACGTTTTGAAACCGCTGTTAATAACTACAGCGGTTCGGGAAACCTGACAGAGCTGGCCTACAATAGTGGGTACTACGACCAGGCGCATTTTATTCATGATATGCAGGCGTTTACCGGCTTCAGCCCCCGCGACTTTTTTAAGCTAAGCGAAGGATAAGAAAATGTCTGTTTTTTACAATTTTCACCATGCCCGCCTGCGGTAGCTTTGCTGCATAATGGCAACCATGCTTATGCAACAACAATATAAGATACATATACGGCTGGTGGGCCTGCTATACCTGCTGGCTATGGTGGCGGGGATCTTTAGCATAGCCCCTTCGGTAGACGCGGAAGATTATTTAACCCAGGCAACAGCAAATGGGAATGAGGTAATTATAGCGGCGGTGTTCCAGTTTATCATGTCGCTCATCTATATAGGGGTGGCCATCCTGCTATATCCTGTCATCAGGCAGTTCGCTTATAGTCTGGCGCTTGGCTTTTTAACCTTCAGGATAATAGCGGTCAAGCTGTCCATTATCGGTACGGTACTGTTGCTGTCTATCCTGGTACTGAGCCATGAGTTTGTGCAAAATTCATCCGGGGATGCCTCGGTTATTGCAGCTATCGGTGGTGTACTGAAAACCACAAGGGATTATATAAATCATGTATTTATGGTTTGGACCCTGTGTGCCGGAAATATCCTGCTCTTCGTCCTGCTCTTCAAGTCGCAGCTGGTGCCCCGCTGGCTTTCTGTATGGGGATTGGTAGGTGCAGTTTTGTCTGTAATAGCCGCTGCCCTGGTGCTGTTTGGCGTGTTCGATATCATTACCGCTGAATACCTGGCCCTAAACGTCCCCACAGCCCTCCAGGAAATTGTTTTTGGTCTGTGGTTGTTGATCAAAGGTTTTGATTGAAGGCGGTTGGAATAGGAGCGATTTACGGCGCTACAATATAGTGGAAATTTAATGACAGGTTAACGTATAATGTTGTATATTTGTAATAGTAAATTAAGAAGAATTTCCCTAACCTGGGTTATAGTGTTTCCCACATGGCTAACTCCGGTATAAGAAAACACGTTAAAAGTATATGCCATGAAACATCATTTACGAAAGAAGCTGATAAAAATAATACGTCCATCCCTCCGCCACCACGGGGGGATTTTTATTCC
>DATCSV010000387.1:0-9155 GCA_036568285.1 Flavipsychrobacter sp.
CCAGGTCTACACGGTCGGTCACTAATATTATCTTAGGGTTTCGTATGTCCGGATGAGTGGCGATGGCCTCTGCCAGCATGACCATAGTCAGCGACTTTCCGCTGCCCTGGGTATGCCATATAACACCTCCTGCCCTTGCCCCGGCACTATCGGGCCGGGCAATGCGTTTCATCGTATTTTTTACTGCAAAGTATTGCTGGTACCTGGCTATCTTTTTCACCCCTGCATCGTAAACAATGAAGTGATACATAATATCCAGCAACCGTGCCGGCTGGCAAAGACTGTATAACAAACTGTCCTGCTCAGTAGTTCGCAACTCCTCCTCTTCAGACAGGTCGAAGAACCGGCGAACATGCCGGTACCTTTCTTTGAACAGTGCTGTCTTTTCATCATCGGGCAACGGAGTATTCTTTAACTTCCTCAACTCCTCAAAACGGTCTGTATCCTGCTCTTTCCATACAGCCCAAAATTCTTTGGGTGTACCTGTAGTAGCAAATTTAGCCTCGTTCACGGACAAGCTCATCAATACATTGCTATATACATACAGGTCCCGTATGCCGTGGGATTGTTGGTTGCGCAGGTGCTGAGATATGGCCTCTTCAAGAGGCTCTTTAATACGCGGGCTTTTGCACTCAATTACCACTAATGGTATGCCATTGACAAACAACATCACATCTGGACGGTAGGTATCATCCCTGTCGGTGCGTTTTACAGCAAATTCTTCAGTAACATGAAAGACATTGTTCTCAGGATGCTTCCAGTCTATATACTGAAAAGAAAAGCTCTTTTTGGCTCCCGCTATGTTTTGCTCCAGGCTTTCGCCCTGTGTCAGCAGATCATAAAAGTGTTTATTGGCATTAATGTACCCATCCTGCACGGGCAGGTCCTTCAGCATACGGAGGGCATTATTGATATTGGCTTCGCTGAACTCGTACACCTTGCCTTTGTAATCTATACTATTGATAAGCGGGAACTGCCTGCGAAATATATTTTCGAGCAACACATAGCCGCTACCTCCACGGGCTACCATAGCTTCCTCGGGGCTCAGATAGGTATAGCCCATCTTCATCAGCAGCTGCAATGCCGGCACCTGCGATATCAAATCTTCTCTGTAGGACGGTGTGGACATAGTTTTCTACTTTAATTATACATTTTGTATGCGTTGTATAACACATAATCAACCTCAAGGAGGTTGTTCAGCCGAAATTCTCTCTTTATCTCCTGCCATAGGGAGCAATATGCTACATACTCATCAGCAGTATATGATTGCGGGTTTTTATTTACCTCAATGCCACAAATATCATTTAGCGCCTTCACTAGTGTGTTGTTTAGGTTAGCATACCTGGCCGGGTCGTATGTCATTAATATCTCTCCGAGGTAGTTTGCCCCGGCACCATTAACATTTCTTACCATGCTCATACCATCACTAAACACTTCATTGATTGGCTTGTGGTGATTATGCTTTACATAATGTACAAGACGCTGAAACTGCCTGTAATCATTGAATATTTTTTTTTTCTTTCTTTGCAGCCCATGGGAGTACCACCTGCCCGGATCGCGTCCTGAGATCAGGCTTTCCAGCATAGGGATAAAAGTTTGTTTAGTTAATCCCTGCGCATTAGCTATGTTATTCAACAATCGTTTTGAATGAACATAACTGTTATTTTTCACAGCCATATAGCTGCTGACATTGTTCCGTCCTTCCTCCTCTTCATGCAGATTGTAATAATGCCTAAGCAATCTGTACGCTTCCTTTCTATCATATTCCAATTCATCAGGTACAGGTTTTACCGACCTATTGCGTTTCTTTTGCAAGTGATAAAACTTGGCGTATTCACCTATAGCAGCATCATCTCCCTTCTCCGACCTTTTATCACTCATCAACTCAGCAAAAAACGCATACCCATCCTGCCATATCTGGTCATTTGTATTGCACTCTAACATTACAGAGCATTCAATGTTATCTTCCAACCCTCCCCTAGTCATATTGGCAGAGCCAGAAATAATGGTGCATTTAGTACCTTTTCTGAACAAATACAGCTTGGGGTGAAAAACAGGGTCTTTACCGGCATAGTTGGCCAAACGTAAGCGACTGTTGGCTTTGCCTTGAAAAAGCTTGTATAAATCAGTTAAAGCTGCTGGCTCAGTTAGCGCATAATGTCTGCCAGCAACAACTTGTATAGAAGTGCCAGATGCAATAGCTTTTATAAAGGCTGGGAGCTGTGATTTAAGCCCCGATTGCTTCAGAAAGGCTACTGCTATACACACTTCGTCAGCATCTGCTATCAGCTTAATAAGTGGCCCTTTATGTGTGGCTGATATGTTGGAGATAAAGTTCATATTATGGTTGTTGAAACGGTGTTACCACTTGTGTGTTAAATTGGGTACCTCTTTGACCTACCATGCCATTAAAGACCGGAATATCTCGATTGTCCCACATGTCAATAATTACTTGTTGGTAGGTTTGACCTTCAGGACCGCTTAACATTGCCCTTGGGGTACTAAATGCATTGAACCCTTTTTCAATAATCTCCGCTGTAATTTCATCTCTGTTTTCCTCCCATGTGCGTAACAAGTCCTCCCACAACCAGTTCAACAAGTATCTTTTGTCTTCAATTCTGAGTTTGTTCGTTATGCTTACCCTGTAAATAATATCTCCTGTTACACTATATATGGAATACAATAGACTATTCTGATTTGACTGTAAGGCTACTTTCTTCCATGCCATTAAGTTCTCGAAAATAACCACCAGCATTTTGTAGTTTCTGCTTCGTTCATTGATATCCGAATCAGGATGTGCTAGCTCATCCATGTTGTTAAGAATACCCTCGACAAAATTCCTATAATAGAACATCCACATATGATGCTCGCAACCGCTAGCTATTGCCTGACGGACCATTATGTCAAAGTAATGGATGGCTATCATGATGCGATAACCCCAAATGGTATCCTGATAATCGTCAGGTTCAACCTCTGGCTGCCTTAGTGGACTTTCCGGCTTGTTAGCCTCCTCTTTGATTTCCAGTATAGCCTCTTCGCCTACGCCGCGCCATGCTTCGTTCACAAGTGCAACGTTGATGTCATTAAAAAGTGCGAAGAGTATTGGTCGTTCTTCATTCAGGTCATATGTGTCATATTGAGCAAGGTTTTGATTATTGCGCACCTCTCTAAAAAACCAACTATTTTTATTTCTCATCAGCTGCTTCAGATAATAGTTGACAAAGTCTGGATTATTTTCTACGGTGTTGTTTATCTCTTGTATTATTTCTGCAAAGAGAACCGGATTTATATTTGCCACAGCCTCTATGTATGCTTCATTAGTCAGTATCCTGCCATAAACCATAGCCGCATATTTATGGCTGGTAAGTATTATTTTCTCGTCGTAAATCTTCCGGTATTCACTTGCTCTTTGTAGAGAAATCGTGTCTTCTGGTATTTTTATATCTCTTACAATCCTTAAGTACTTTATGATATCCTCTTTATGATACTTTTCAATCAATTCCGTCAACAAGCCGTACTCTCCTTTTAGGAGAAGCTCACTGTAGTTCTTGATCACTTTTTCACGGTTACTCCATGGATAACCTGCATACAACATCTTGTATATAAACCATACCAACATTACGAGAAAAACCATATAGGCCCATGCATTAGGTGTTGGCCAATCAGACTCGGGAAAGTATAGTTTTTCAAATAACGGAAGCCTATTCATCCACCACTTGAATATTATCAGGATGTGTATGAGTATAACCCCTCCAACACACACCCATTTCTCAGTCTCTGAGAATTTCAACCACAGATAGGTGCGGTTGCGCTCTGAAATGATAGCAACTATGGCAATAAAAATAGTTATTACTACAAGAATGTCAGATATATGCATAGCCCGCGTTTTTAGAGTTACTACTATTCATAATTACCCAAACATTTGTGGGGCATTCTGATAATTGTTCAATGCCCTTTTTATCTCAATGAATGTTTTGAGACTATTGCCTGTATAATAATCCTTCAACAGGTTCACAACACGGTCATGATTCTGCCTGATGCGCTCTATATCCCAATCAGCATGGGTCATGAATATGTAGTTCGTGTTAGCCCTGGTTTCTATAGCACCCTGATATTTTACCTTCTTTTCACCGTATAGTTTATTGCTCAGTGATGAATTTTTGTTTTTGTCTATCAATGCCAGGTTGCCTAAACGATGTACCCACTCCCTATGAGCATCCTCTGCTACATTCCAACTGGTATCGATAATCTTCTGTGGCATCAGGTGTTCAATAGAAGAAGAGTCTTTGTTGTACTGAAGTATTGTACCTGCGTTGCCCAGGAGCAGGTCTAACTTTAATAACAGGTACCTGGTTTTGTTTACCCTTGTGCCTGCAAAACTGCCCCATTTCTCCTTGTCTAACAGGTCAAAAAACTCATCCAGGTTTATTGGCTTTTCTGACGATACTGCTTCATCGTAAAAATCATACGACAGGCATGGGTCAAACAGTAGCTCGTTTATAGCGTTATCCATTGTAAGTTCTCCTGATTTAACCTTATCAGAATAGCTTTCCATCTTTCTGAGTATGACGAAAATCCTTGTTTGGCTCTGACGCCTGCCGAGTAGCCAGGATGCGGATAAGAGGTTGTCGATTTTGACCATAAACTCAATGATCCTCGACTCACCGAAACACTCCCGGTAATGCATGATAGGAGTTATATACTGACTGCCAAATACGCTAGATAATATAAAATTGAGGTTGCCAAACAAACCCTGGCTCTCTTTGTTGGATATAGAGCGGTTGGTAATAGCCTCATAATGCTCCAGGTATTTGCCAACGTAATCCAGCGTATCAACACCTTTTACCAGCATATTACGTTTAAACATGAAGTCGAATGCCTTGGTAAGGCTCTTGTTGTCATCGCTTCTGTACTTCATCCTGATAAATACTACCGACCAGAGAAAGTCGTCAAAGCTTTTGTATGGAGCAGATATAGCATTCTCAAAATCAGACCATTTTGCAGCATATATTTTCCTCAGCTCATCATTGTCAATTACCCTTAGGTTTTGCGCCCTTAATATATCGCTCACCTGCAACTGTAGACCACGGCTGTTCAATACTGTAAACAAATTGTACGCATCATCCAGGTTGTTGGGCGTAGCCAGGTACAAGGCCAGCACCTTGGTAGATAAATAAGTATAGAAATCCGATAAATATTTCTGAGGGTCTGCAGCATACTCCAGGAACTTTGAAATCCACCACTTGCGCATAGTGAGTATGCCTACTGCCATATTTTTGATTGAACTGGATGACTTAGCCAACTCTGCAATCTCTTCTAATGCTTCAATATCATCTGTGCCGCCGGTTGTAATAACGAACTTGTCCAGAAACTCTTTGTCGTCCCTTATTTCAAACTCAATCCTGTTGCGCGATGGTATGTTGCTGAACTCGTCAGCCTCCTGCACCAGTCGCTTATGTACATTGTCTTTCAGTTTTTTACTGTCCGACAGGTCTCTGATGACACCATGCAGCAGAAAGAGGGTGATGAAACGTTGCTGCCCGTCCAATATATCCTGGTAGTGATACTCGACGTTATTTTTGTCCTTTTCTTTACGGGTATTCCAAATCATACAGCCCAGGAAGTATTCTTTCTTGTCATCGCTTTCCATGGCCTTGCTTACATCTTCAAGCAGTGCGAGTATCTGCTCATCGCCCCATACATATGGACGCTGATATTCGGGCACGTTATAAAATTGCTCGGGGCTGAAGATGTCTTTGATGTACTTTTTACCAGTGATAAGTGTGGCGTTCTCCATGTTCTTTTTAATTTATGGTTGTTTAAAAATATTTATTCTTTACTCTTTTTCAGTTTTTACCCTTACGGCCCCGGTGAGCAGTTGCTGCATCAGGCCTTTTTTTTGTTGTTGCAGGGTGGCCAGGTATGCCTGCTGTGCTTTCAGTTCTTCATCTGCTTTGTCTAATACCGCGGCTATAGCCACTTGTTCTTTAACTTCGGGATAAGGCAATCTCAAGGTGCAGAAGTCATCGAAACTTATTTGTTTACCATCGCGTATTCCTATTACTGCCACTGCTAAATGGCCTATAAAGTCATACGATTTGAAATAGTATTTATAGAAGCTGTCAGATATCTTCTTAATGGGCTTTAACACAGTATATGCTGGGCTCACGAGTCCTCTGTACTCTGAATATTCTAAACCACCCTGAAAAGAACGCAGACTGATGATAAAGTCACCCTGTTCAACAAGTTTATAGCCTTTGGTCGAGCCATCAGGCATTGTTACTCTTCCTTCAAGCATTGTGCGTGGTATTGCTCCCCTATCCTGTGTTACAGACAACAGCTCTTCATCATCGTTATTTTTCTTTGACACACTCTTGAATATCTTATCCGAGTGTAATTTTACCCACTCCCCCTCAAATCCTTTCAATCGCTTCTTACCGGTAAGCAGTTGCTGCGCCAGCCCTTTGTTGCGCAGTTGCAGTCGGGCTATGAGGGCCTGTGTGGTTTGTATGGCATCATCCCAGGTGCTAAGTATAGCGGCTATTTTGCGCTGCTCGGGCAGGGGTGGGAGGGGGATAGTTAATGATTTTAGGGCAACTTGATTAATATTTGTATTTGCACTAATGGTACTCTTATTCAGAAGCCTTTGCCTAAAACCTTTCTCATAAAAACACTGTGTTTTAAAATTAAAATCGATCTCCGAACTGGATCTAAATCGAATAATAAAACCGCTGTATACAGCCTCATTAATGTCTTCACATATTAATGATGTCAAACCCACTCCTTCTGGTTTAACTGATGAACGAATGAACAAGACATCACCTTTCTTTAAAGAATATTCTTTTCTTTCTTTTTCCGTTGAATTAACCAAAGAGAATTGACCATTATACACTTTTATCACTCCGAATACATCCATAATATTTACCAATGGATATCCGTGCCCAAATTCTTCCTTCCCTTTGTTGATACCATTCTTAAATTCGCCTAATTTTCCTAAGCTTTCCACCTCCCACTCCTCCGGTATCCATCCCAGCGGGGTATGCTTGTAGCCGGGGCGTACAGCGGTATTAGTGTTTTGTTTTTTTATGGTAGTGGTCATTGTTATATCAGTTCAGCTATTGTTTTTTGTAAATAATCGTGTTTTACCCTTTTTACCCTTCCATTCCACAAAGGGTGTATATGATTGATGCCTCTCATCAGTACTTTCTCTATCATGCTTATATCAACGCTATCATCATCCCTTAATATTCTTACAATTTCATACTGCTCTGCCTCCTGCAAAGCTTCGGCATAATAATCCCGCGTATGTGCGGTTTTATTTACATATCCCAGGCGGTTGATGCATATCTTCTGCAGCAATGCATTCCAGCCCCAATGCCCCCGTACATCTATACTTCTGTGGCTGGTAAACCTGTGCAGGAAATTTTTTGCCTTGCCCACATATACAGGCGTGCCCTTGTCGAAAAATATATACGCGCCGGCACCAAAGTACTCAGCACTGTAATAGTCTTTTATCTTCAGGTCAGACAGTTGGGCTTTTATCAGCAGGTCATCCAGCGTTATATTTCCATATGGCAACTTCTCAGCTTGCATTATGTAGCTTATTGCATCCTGCAGTTGCTCATTACAGATTTCAGAGTATAGTATTGTTCCTTTTTTCTTCATGGTGTGGTTTATTCGTATAATATTTGGTCAATTGTCTGCTCCCAATGGTGGTCCTGTAGATATGCCACGCCGGTATTCAGAAAAGCTGTTGTGTCGATGCTGTTTACCATCCACAGCAATATCCTTTCAAGCCGGCCTACCAGGTAGTCATCAAACTCTTCTTTACTGCCAGCATCTATCATCAGCAACCTGTAATTATTCAGTTCTTCCAGGTCGTCATACAGGTGTTCTTCTTCCAGTTGGGAAGAATCAACATTATGACGTTTAGTACCCATTTTCAGCAGCAGGTTGTTATAGGCCCTGTCAGAGTATGAACCGGGGTCGAGCTGTATGAGTATTCGTTTGTAAAAGCTTTCCGTTGTTTTGCCTACATACGATATATGTCCTTGTGGGGTAAAAAACAGGTATACACCTCTGGGAGACAGATCGCGAAAGAAGCTATCCATGATCGGTTTGTCCAGTGCCTCCTTATTCAGCAGTTCGCGCATTTTCATGTCTTTTACACTGGTTTTCTCCAGTGCACACAGGTAGTCATATGCTTCCTGTGGTTTCATGTCTTTAATGTCCTGGTACTTTATTCTTGATGGCATAGTTATTGGTTTATAAAAGTTACTTTTTACTATTTTTCTTTACGTCCTTTAGTATTTTCTTGTCGTCACTTTCCAGTTTACGCTTCAGTTTTTTTACATCCTCTGCCGGCGGCAGCTCTTCCGGTTTCACTCCTCTGTCACTCAGCATGTTGCGTACAGCCTTGTTATTATCTATATGTTCTTTGCCTATTGCTTTCTGTCCACGCAGGTCTTTCACCTCCACATTGTGGCTGGTCAGCTCGTTAGCAAAATCTTTAGCCTTAATCGTCAGTGTTGGCAAAAAATCAGCCAGTGGCTTGGCTGCAGGCACTCCCAGTTTGTCTTTCATCATCTGGGTGGTATGGCCGCCAAACAGCACCTGGTCGCCCCTGCTACGTATCATTCCAAAGCCTTTATCATCTACACCACGCTCGTACAATATGCCTGACAATATTTTCTCAGACTTAGTGAGCTTTTCCCGTGCATTCACCCTGTCCACATCGAGCAATCGCTGTTCAATAATCTCCTGTTTGCGGGTTTGCACTGCAAAATATGTCTGGGCAAAGGCCACCTGGTGTTTAGACGGATCCCCGCTTTGCGCTATCAGGTAGCAGGCATACCGGGTAAGTGCTACATCTTCTATATTGCGTTTCCCTCCCTTGCCCAATTCTATCATTTTCCCGACATCGGCAAAATGATCCGATATGGTTACACCACTGTTTTTGCAGGCCTCTTTGGCCTTGTTGATAACCTTTACAAAGTTGTCCCATTTCGTATAGCCCAATATCTCCTGAAAATCTCTTGCGCTCCAATACTCCAGGTTATTTTGTTCGTACTTCGCACTCTCCAACTGCAGAAACAGCTCTTCAATTAACTCTTTTTTCATATGATAAATATATTGTTTACAATCCTAATTCTTTG
>DATCSV010000388.1:0-2416 GCA_036568285.1 Flavipsychrobacter sp.
CCCGCCTTGACCTGTATTCAAACTACCTGGCCAAAGATTATACAGACAGCGCCGGTAACGTAGTAAAGAAGGACAACCCCGGAAATGTGGACGTACTATGGGACAACCTGTTCGCCTGGAAGCTGTCTAAATACTTCAGCCTGACACTGGGAGGAACATTTATATATGACAACGACATACCTTATGAAACCACCACTACCGACCCCGTAACCGGGCAGGAAGTGCAGAAAGACGAGCCGGGCATGGGCCTGGGATGGTGGCAGGTGAAACAAGTGTTCACCATAGGCTTTCAATACAAATTTTAAGGGTATATTTGAGCGAATTGCAGAGATAACGCATGTCAGAAACTTACCAGATAAAGTTGCCCCAGTTTGAGGGGCCGTTCGACCTGTTGCTGTTCTTTATAGAGCGCGACGAGCTGGATATTTACAATATACCCATCCATAAGATCACCAAAGAATTCCTGGAGTATATACATAAGCTGGAAGCACTGAATATAGAGCTGGCCAGCGAATTCATCCTTTTTATATCTACCCTGATGCGCATAAAAGCCAAGATGCTGCTGCCGCGCAAAGAAGTGGACGAACAAGGAAATGAGATAGACCCCCGCCAGGAACTGGTAGATAAGATACTGGAATACAAGCGTTTCAAAGAGGCATCGGAACAAATGATTGTACTGGAAGCCGAGCGCCTGCTACAGCAGAAAAGGGGTAATATCAAAAAGGAACTGGACTCCTTAGGTGAAGAATACAGCGAGGGTACGGAGATACAGACCATCACCATGTACAAACTCATGCAGGCTTTTGAGCGTGTGATGAACAGGTACAAAGACCGCACTGACAAGCCACAGCACGTAGTAGTAAAATACAACTACAGCCTGGAAGGACAGAAAACGTTCCTGGTAGACCATATAAAATCTAATACAAGAGTAGCATTTGAGACGATCTTCTCGCAATGCGAGAACCGTATACACGCCATATTCACCTTCCTGGCTATGCTGGAACTGGTGCAGATGAAATACCTCACGTTACTGATAGGTGGCGGCAGGAACAATTTCATAATAGAATGGAGCCCTGAAGCACCCGAAACTATGCCGGATAACGCAACTGACAGCTACTCAACACAAACGGAAAACGAGGGTACAGAAGAGTGATCAGGGGCGGTTGTTGATAACGGTCCCCATGATGTAAATGTCAGATTCAATGTCAACAGGGGTACTTTCTCCAGTAATATTCATATTGCCTGAGAGTTGCTGTGATATTTTGCCGGTGATCACCAGGCCGCTTTCTATATCAATATCCATTTCCCCACTCTGCAGCCCCCTCAGTTCCATATCACTGTTCCGGGTTTGTTCTGCATTGTCTGAATTGATACGTCCTTGTAATTCTATATGCGCTACCCCCTTCTTTATTGAAATCAACTGGTATCTGTTCCGCACCCGTACATTAGCAAAACCTACAGAGGTGGCATACGATCTTTCCCAGATGCTCCCTACTTCTACCTTCCGGGAGGGGTATACCTGCAACACATGCAACATTACCTTGCGGATGGAGCTATCATCGAAATTATAGGCCCCTTGGCGCTCATTCCGCATCCTTATTACAGGCTCTGAAGCAATAACTTTACCCGCGGGAGAAATGACCATTTTGAAGTTCTTATCTATGAGGTTTCGCAGATCCTCATACATAGGGTCGGTGCCATTATCATTTTCCGAATCATAATCCAGCGAAAACAACTGATTGCCCGAGCTCATGATAATTCGCTCATATGTAACGGACACAGTCCGTTCATCAGGCTTCAGCGCTATGACCCTGTACGCATTGGTCAAAGTCATATTCTGATGAATCGTTATAGCCTTTTCTTTGTCTATCTCCTGTGTGAGTGCGATATTGTTTTTTAAAGTGTACCGGTAGGCGCTATCAGGAAAGAAGTTGAATGACAGCTCAACCGGCCCGATTATTTCCTGCACATCTACAGGCCCGCCACAGCCCCATGAAGACAACACAAGAACTGCTACAATGCCATAAAAGTAACTTCGAATATTCATAATAATGGCGGACATATCCGCTATTCATCTGCAAGATATACCAGGTGGTACAAAATACCACATCGGGATTTACATTGCAAAAAAAAGGCCCTTTTACAGGGCCTTCTTAGTTCTATTTTAATATTGACTACCGTACAAGAGTCGTTTCGCCCTTATAGGTTTCTACAAAACCATCCGGATATGCTACCCTTATCAGGTAAGAATATACACCCATTGGCTGTGGTTTTCCCTCCCAGGTACCATCCCAACCACGCATGTGGTCGTTGGTGTTAAACACCTCCTGGCCCCAGCGGTTGAATACGCGGAACTCCATAATACGCTGGAAACTCAGGTTCGTTACTTTGAAGATATCATTCTTACCATCCCCGT
>DATCSV010000389.1:0-8730 GCA_036568285.1 Flavipsychrobacter sp.
TCACCCGGGCGGAAAGTACCCGTGCCGGGGGTGTTAAAACTACATTCTGAATACTTGCCTATAGCCCCTGCCCCTGCGGCAAACATTGCTTCCCGGACAGCTGAGGCAGCATCTGCGGGTACAAAGGTGTATAGCTTGTACAGGCTGTCGCCCATGGGGGAGAGAATAGCAGTGTTTTTCAGCCCCAGTTTTTCGGCTATTTTGGCATTGACCCCGTTATGCACATTATCCAGGTTGGTATGACAGGCGTATATATTGATGTCATTTTTAATCGCTTTGCGCACAATACGCTCAATATAGTTGCGTCCGCTTATCTGTTTCAGTCCGCTGAACAGCAGGGGGTGGTGCACCACTATCATATTGGCGCCACGTTCTATGGCCTCATCCAGCAGGGGCTCCGTTACGTCCAGGCTGATGAGTACCGCTTTTACCTCTGCCTGCCTGTCGCCTACCTGTAGTCCGCTATTGTCATAACCCTCCTGGTAGGCGGGGGGCGCGTATTCTTCTATGGCTTGAATTATATCTTGTACCAGCATATGGTGCTTGTTGTCGGCGAAAGTTAGGTTATAAAAAGATAATGCCCAACCTGATGCCGCGGGAACACGATGTGGTTGAATGACCCGGCTTGTAAGCATGAAAATTGCAACAAAGCGGCTGATTTTGTTAACTCTTGAAAACGCGGGTTTAACTATTGGCCATATTGCGACCATGCAAGTGCTTGATAATGAAAGCATTGCTGCGATGTTGTTAACTTTTGTTAACTCTGTATGCATTGGCTGCGGACAACCGTTTGTAACAAAAATCCCCAACTGAGGGTTGGGGATGAAGAGCTGAAATATTTTGATGGGGTGTTTGGGCCGGTGTTTCAAGTGTATGGTTTTGCGCCCGGCAGAGCGGGTGGTTTATAATAGCCCCCCGCATCCCGAAATTGTCGGGACAGGCAGGCGGGATTTACATAAATGCACTTGCATTTATTACAACAAATATACGTAAAATTGTTTTTATAATCTAATTATAGCAGGGTATATTCTGAAATAAGCTAATCCTATTTACATCGACATATTCGGGCAGCGAAAAAGTAAGCTTAGTTATAGCGCGGTACCCCTTCGTACCAATAGGAGTAACCGTAACCCCTGCTTTATTATTTGTCTTTTTCCGCATTGTGGCTTGTTGCAGGGTAGCGGTAAGGCACACCATACTGTTGGGTGTATACACGAATAGGCAGGGCAATAAGGGAATTGTCGTCTATGTTTCTCGCCAGTATCAATACATCATACTCAGGCCCGCCATAGGCGGCTATGGCCTTTTCTGCATCATTCCCCGCTTTATAGTTGGTTACAAAGTCCTCTCTGTCCGTTGCCGGGTACGGGGCAATTGCAACCCTTTCTATACGACAGGTGATGGTATCACCCCCTGTCTCTGCTACCAGCCCGGTCCCCTCCAGGTCGCCGAAATCTTCGGCTATATCCATAGCCTGTTCCTGTGTAAAAGCAATACTCATTGTTGGTTAATTATCAATTTGCAAAGCTAGGCCTTTCGCCTCTGCCATGCGACTGAACTAATTGATATATTTGACAGGTATTGGCAATGGCGTCGGCTATATTATCGTTAATATCCGTGTTGTGTATGGCACAAGAACGCTATCGCGCAAAAGCTAAGCTGCATTCTTGCGCCAACCAGGGGATATAGTAAATGCTTTCAATAATTTAGAGCAAAAGCTATATTTAGATCAACAGAGTTTTTTGGTTGAGCTACAGAAATTTGAAGCAGAATATTTATATAGAAAGGTAATAATCGAAGATTAGTTGAGCTGTGATGAAATTTCACCCTTGTTTCATCTGGTTGGTGTTATCAACGACCAGCAGTAAATTTGATCGGTACGGTCACAAGACCGACTAAAGGGAAGTCACCTTATACTACTATTGTTAGATATTAGTGCACATGACCGCTAGATTAAAGAAGTTCCTAGAATTGATGCAACCGTATTTGACGACGGCTAACTTAAAGAATGATTTGATTGACAGATTCCTTGATTCCGAAAAGATGTATGAAGATTTAAGGAATGCAGGTTATCCTGATAACTTGACATTTCCTCATACCACAGCATACATTAATGCATTGAAGCCATTGCCGGATGATTTCATAGCAATAGTGATAAAATGGTTGCCTAATCTTAAACATAAGGAAATTGCAATCGATTTTTTAAGAGAAGCCGAGCATAAATATGATGGTCAGGTTTTGATACCGATATTTATTGATGGGGATTTTACCGTGAAGTGGAATATTGCCGATGCCATAGCATACAACCCTCCATTAGGCATAAATGAATGGGTTAAAGAAACGTACTTATCTGCACAATACGATCAAGAGGCAGGTTTGCTAGCGCTTGCTATTATCAAAATGTTTCAGAAAGAGGAAGCTATTGGAATAATAAAACAAGGTTTTGATTTACATCCCGAAGTTGCCCCGGAAGCTTTAGGCAAAGTTGGTGGGATAAAAGAAATTGGTTTCCTGGAGGGAAAAAGCAAGCTACCATACAAAGCAAAATTTATTTATAAGGAGATAGAAAAAGCTATAAAGAAAATTAAGAAGAGGTGTAAGTCAAGCTGACGATCAGACAAATGATATAGAAAAACTGACATTTCAGGGTGGGTTTCCTGTACGGGGACGCGCCCGCTAAATTTAGTTTTTTTTATTTAGTTGGAGTTGTCACCGACCAGCAGTAACTCTGGTATGTGATTGGTACGGTCACAAGACCAACCAAAGGGAAAAAGTATTTTAACCCTTACCCACTGAATGTATTGTTTTTGATAAATAACATCTTATGACTGTTTTGAAAAGTTTTATGATTGTTTTATTGGCATTTTATGGGTGTAAAACTGTAAATCACTCAACTGAAAATTTCGCTTGTGATTATCAGAAAGCCTCTCGGTTGGCTAAAAACAAAATGCAAGCGGTAACAGATAAAGATGTGTTGGGTATATACAATGTTACAGAAATCGTAGATTCTGACTATTATATCTTTGAATATTTGCCTAAGGATATTAGACATCCTGGAGGCGGAGGAAAATTCCGGGTGAATAGAAATACATGCCAAATATCTTTTCAATATTATCAATAGGCGTGTCAAGAATCCACTCCAGGCGGCAAGTTTCTTCCGAACACAATTCTATCGTTCTTTGTAGTATAGGAGAAAAGCGTAATCTGTCCTGAGTTTACAAACTCAGAGCGGATTTAAATTATGAAGACCAAAGGTTGTAAGATATGGAACAAATCACAGGCTTTATGCCCTCAAAACAAGCCGGATATAACATATTAGGGCATTCCGCGTTTAGTTATTACTTTTGCAGCGCTTTTTAAAAAATTAACTATACTATGGCTTCACAAAAAATTCAGGAACTGCTGGGCGACCAGGCCGCTTATTTACTGGACCACAAATGCACGACAATTGATAAGTCAACCCTGCATACCCCATCTGCCAACGCGGTGGATAATGTATGGATACCGTCGAACCGTAACATACAGACCGTACGCAGCATACAGGCCCTGATGGGCAATGGCCGCCTGGCCAATACAGGTTACGTATCTATCCTTCCTGTAGACCAGGGTATAGAGCACAGTGCCGGTGCGTCTTTCGCTCCCAATCCCATCTACTTTGATCCTGAAAATATTGTGAAGCTGGCTATAGAGGGCGGTTGCAACGCTGTTGCCTCTACCTACGGCGTTTTGGGCTCTGTTGCCCGCAAATACGCGCACAAGATACCTTTCATCGTAAAGGTGAACCATAATGAGTTTATCTCTTACCCCAATGGCTTCGACCAGATCATGTTCGGCACTATTAAAGATGCATGGAACATGGGTGCTACGGCTATCGGAGCTACCATATACTTTGGTAGTGAGGAGAGCAAAAGGCAGATAGTGGAGATAGCCGAGGCTTTTGAATACGCACACGAGCTGGGTATGGCTACAGTACTGTGGTGCTACCTGCGCAACAGCGATTTCAAGAAAGACGGTGTAGACTACCATACTGCTGCCGACCTGACCGCACAGGCCAACCACCTGGGTGTTACCCTGCAGGCTGACATCATCAAGCAGAAATTACCGACTAACAATGGTGGCTACAATGCTATCAAGTTCGGTAAAACACATAAGAAAGTATATGATGAGCTGACTACTGACCACCCGATAGACCTGTGCCGCTACCAGGTAGCTAACTGCTACATGGGCCGTGTGGGCCTTATCAACTCAGGCGGTGAGAGCAAGGGCGCATCTGACATGGCTGAAGCTGTAATGACTGCCGTGGTGAACAAGCGTGCTGGTGGTATGGGCCTTATCAGCGGCCGTAAAGCCTTCCAGAAGCCTATGAACGAAGGCGTGCAACTGCTGAATACCATACAGGACGTGTACCTGGATAACAGTATCACGCTGGCATAAGAGTAACTACAAGTTTATAATTATACATTTTGCATAAGCCGCCCATACGGGCGGCTTATTGCTATTATAGCCCTCGTCTATAGTTGACTTGCCATTGCATACTATTTAATTATTAAGCCCTTAAAATCAGGTTAATGCACCAACAGCGGAGGCATTAATGCTGTCTATAAGAGTGACACCATCTATACCCTATAAGCCACTGTTTGTCCGGTATAGATGTTATTCCTTACAGCAAAACTCCTGACAATGAAAAAAATCAATTCTTTTACCCGATTACTCATTTGCATGCTATTTTCTGCGCTGATAATTTCAGATGTTTACGCGCAATCGATAGTAGCGGCAGGCTACACATTCTCTGCAAGTTCCAAGACATACAGTTACCTTTCCGGTGGGACTTCCATCTCCGCCATCGAGGTGGACGACGCGTACACGACCATTCCCATAGGTTTCACATTTACGTTTTGCGGCGCCAATTATACAGACGTTACTGTTTCGTCCAATGGGTGGCTGCGTTTCGGCACGGGCGCCGGTACATCGGTTGCTAACTGGAACTACAATCACCAGGTAAATTCAGGCGTACAGCCTTGCGTATATGCCCTGTACGAAGATGTTAACGGTGATGTGGGCACTTCAACATACAAGGTAACCGGCAGCGCAGGCAGCAGAATATTTAAATGGGAGTGCCGCGACTGGAAGTGGGACTGGAATGCGACCTCTCCTTCGGTTTCCTTCCAGGTATGGCTGTACGAGGCTACCGGGGTAATAGAGTGTCTTTACAAGCATGAATCCGGAACTGTGCAGGTGAACAGTAGTGGTGGTGCAACCATAGGTATCGCTGCTACGTCATCGGACTGGCAAACGCTGGATGATGCCACATCAAACCCGACCTCTTCATCCACTGTTTACACATACGATATTACGCAGCGCCCGCCCAGTGGCCAGAGTTATACCTGGGACCCCGGCCCTGCATGTCCTTCGCCATCGGGGTTAACGGTCACCAGGGTCAATTCTACTTCTGTTGATTTTTCGTGGGGTGCCGCCGGTACAGCAATAGGTTACGAATATATAGTAGATCAAAACTCATCGCCGCTACCTACCAGCACGCCAACAGCTACTACTAATTTAACAGCCACAGAAGGAAGCCTAACACCTAATACACAGTATTATATACACCTGAGAAGCCAGTGCGGCACCAATAACTTTTCGCCCTGGGTTACATTGCCGTTCAATACGCTGACGGCTTGTGCTATCGCCAATCCACCGGGTATTGTAGTTACGGCGTTAGATACTAATTCTGTAACTATTACCTGGCCGGTAGTAAGCACAGCCGTAGACTATGAATACATTTTGAAGCAAGATAAAAATGCGCCAACTGACAATTCAGGGGTGATCGTTACGGGTAACAACATTGCAACCTTTAAGCCGCTCGTATCCGGCGAAACGTATTATTTCTTCCTGCGGATAAAATGTCTCGGCGTGGATAGTTCTGCCTGGATAATGGACTCGGTATACGTGCCGATACCTTGCCATGCACCCAATGTCAGCTTCACAGGTGTTAATACAAGAAGGGTTGTGGCATACTGGGACCGCCCAGTTACCTCTTATGAATATGAGATCATTGCGTCAAAATCGCAATTGAACAATCCGGGGCCGGGCATTAAGAAGACAGCTAACAGCCACCAATTCCCCTTCCTGGACGATGGCACAGAGTACTATGTGTATACCCGGTCGTACTGTGATGACAGGGGAGTGCTCTCTGTTTCCGGCTGGTCGATGGCAACAGTCAGCACATGGGCTTTAGGCGTAGGCGATAACATTGAGCACGAGGGCGCGATTGCCATTTATCCCAATCCTGCAAATAGCCAGTTGTATGTAACTATACCTGATGCGGCCCAGCATGGCGGAAGAATTTCCGTATCGGATGTGACAGGCAGGGTGCTGAAAGTATTGAGTGTACGCGGTGCCGAGACTGTTGTTGATGTTTCAACCCTGGCGCCCGGGGTTTATATATTAAGCTATGCAGGCGAAGAACAATATAGCCAGGTTCGTTTCTCAAAATTGTAACATAATGCAGTATGGAGGGGTGATACAGCAAATTCGCCTCTCCATTTTATATTTTATTCAATATCAACAACTTAATCCTTGTTTAATCTTATTGTTAAAAAATACTAAAAATTATTGCTTGTTTTAATTGAGTTTTAATATATCTTTAATTTAAACTTAATTGTAACAGGTATGAAAAGAATATTACTACATCTGTTGTTGATATTGATGACAGCATTTGCGGGCAATGTTAAAGCCCAATTGAGCGGTACTTATACCATAGGTGGTGCCAGCCCAAATTACACAACCCTCAACGCAGCCATAGCGGCTCTTAACAGCCTGGGTGTAAATGGCCCTGTGGAGTTTTTGATACGTGATGGTTCGTACTCAGGCACTACGTGGATAGGCAGCATCAATAATATCACCGGTGCCAGTCCTGCGAACAGGATAACGTTTCGCTCTCAAAGCGGCAACAAGGCGAATGTTGTTATAACCGACGGTTCTTCAGGTAACTATATTTTCCGTTTTAACAATGCGCGGTATATAACAGTGAGAGATCTGACATTGGTGAAAAGCAGTACCTCTTACAGCAGGGTGTTTGACTTTACCACCACAGCGTCCGATGACAGTGTGATCAACTGTGTGATACAGGGGCCGGCCACTACCAGCAGCAGCAATGCAACTGCGCTGGTGTATGCCAATGGCCATACCGGCTCTAACAACGTGTTTGCCAACTGTAGTTTTGTGAATGGCGGTATGTGGGGCTATATATACGGTAGCGGAACAACCAGTACGTCCAATGACATGAAATTCATTAATAACACATTTGCGGCCACCAGTAGCGGCTACTATGGGTTCTATATGTATTATACCAGTGGTACGAAGTTCCTGAACAATACCTTCAACAGAACAGGTACTGGTTATTATTATTTCACATATGGAACATATCTGAATAATGATTTCGAGTTTTCTAATAACAACGTAAATGTCACCACTGCTTCCGGCGACCTATATGGTTTGTATTTCTATTATATGAACTACGTAACCAATAATAACGCCATGACACCGAAGGTGAGCAATAACACGGTCGTTTTTAATAATACTTCTACGTCGTCTTATTACACTTATCCTTTCTATACATACTATGCTCATTATGCCACTTACCTGGATAACAATGTAACTGTAAATTCGAACCTTGGTTATATCTATTGTTATGGCCCGTTGTATTACAATAATAACTCGCGTGCTACCGGGAATACGCTGAACTATAATACACAGACCGGCTATATATATAACTATTACATGACCTACAATGGTGCCAGCTGGCCGGATACCTTTAATAACAACACGGTTAATACGGTTGCTACATCAACCGGCTACGTGTATAACTATCTTGGGTATTATGGGAATACCGCCATCACGGATAATAAGTTTAATGCTTCCACGGTGAGTGGAATAGTGCAGAACTATATCTACTATCCCAGTGGTATGTTGTTCGCGCGCAATAAGATAAATGTTACCAGTTCGTCTTCAGGTACATTGTATGGCCTGTACTTGTATAACACGACGAGCTATAGCGGTGTTAATTTTCTTAACAATGAAGTGAGTGTAACCGGCACCTCGGGCACTGTATATGGTATACAGGCTTACTACCTGAATGGCGATAAGATATATGGTAACGTTGTGGCTACCAAAACATCGGGAACTAACTATACTCTACAAGTGTATTACAACTACAATAGCTATTTCAAGAACAATACTTTCCACAGTAATGCGACGGGTAGCACTAACTATGTTGCATATATCTATAACACATCTTCGTCGTATAAGTCTGAACTGAAGAATAATATATTCTCCAGGACGGGTACTTCCGGTTATGCTATCTATTCTTATGATAAAGCATATTTTACTGCGGATTATAACCTGTATTATACACCCGGCGGTACGCTTTTTTACAGCATCACGCCTGCGTATACCGGGAATAGTTTGCAAGAATGGAGGAATGCGACGGGAAGCGATATGAATTCCCTGGTATATCAACCACCGTATGTAAATGCCGCCGCTAATGATTTCCGCATAAATGCTTCGAGCCCTGCAGCCTGGGCTGTGAATGGCCGTGCGGAGCACGATACTGTGATCAAGACGGATATGACGGGTGCTAGCCGCCCTATAGTGGTAGCTGCGGGTGTGCCCGACCTGGGTGCTTATGAAGTAAGCCCTACCAGTACACCTCCCAATGCCGATGCCACGCCT
>DATCSV010000390.1:0-5419 GCA_036568285.1 Flavipsychrobacter sp.
ATGCGGCCGTTTTTTGCATTTTATAATAGTTGCCGATTCCCTAATACCCCTTTTGACAGATTACCCTATTACCCAATGATCGCATTTAACAACTGTGGAAAACTATGAAACAACCACCCCTCCTTTTTTCGTTATTTTGTAAGACGCTGTTTGGATAGTGCCATATGAAATTTTCTCATCTACATAATCACACTCAATTTTCCCTGCTCGACGGGGCGTCTGCTATTCCCCGCTTGTTCGATAAGGCCGCTAAGGATAATATGCCCGCTATGGCCATTACCGATCATGGCAATATGTTCGGCGTATTCGACTTTGTGGCCAGCGCCTGGAAGAACACCAAAGTGGTGGGCACGGATGAGAATGGCAAGGAGATAAAGGAACCGGTGGTGAAGCCGGTGGTAGGTTGTGAGTTCTACCTGGTAGAAGACCGGCACAAACGGGCATTCAGCCGCGAGGAGCGCGATGTACGCTGCCATCAACTACTATTGGCCAAGGATGAGATAGGGTACAGGAACCTGGTAAAACTCTGTAGCCTGGGCTATATGGAAGGCCTGTATGGCAAATACCCCCGTATCGATAAGGAACTGATACTGAAATACCACGAGGGGTTGATAGCTACTACCTGCTGCCTGGCCGCCGAAGTGCCGCGCACCATATTGCGCAAGGGCGAGGAAGAGGCGGAAAAGGTGTTCAAATGGTGGCTCGACGTATTTGGCGACGACTATTATGTAGAACTGCAGCGCCACGATATACCCGACCAGATAAAAGCCAACGAAGTGCTGCTGAAGTTTGCAGCCAAATACAATGTGCCCGTCATAGCATCCAACGACAGCCACTATGTGGAGCAGACAGATGCCAACGCACACGATATCCTCCTCTGCATCAACACAGGCGAGAAGCAGGCAACGCCTAAGGCAAAGGATTTTGACGACGAGGGTGGAAAATCAAAAGACACACGCTTCGCTTTTTACAACGACCAGTTCTACTTCAAGAATACAGAGGAGATGTCTAAGCTCTTCAGCGATGTGCCGCAGGCTATAGACAATACCCAGATGATAGTGGACAAGATTAAGCCCCTCAAGCTGGAACGGGATATCTTGCTGCCGCACTTCAAAGTACCGCCCGAGTTTCATGACGACCAGGACGAATACCTGGCGCACATTACCTGGACAGGTGCTAAAGAGCGTTACCGCGATATTACGCCAGAGATAGAGGAGCGTATCAACTTCGAGTTGTTCACTATCAAAACCATGGGTTTTGCGGGGTACTTCCTCATCGTGGGCGATTTCATTAAGGCCGGCCGCGACCTCGGTGTATTTGTAGGTCCGGGCCGTGGTAGTGCTGCCGGTAGTGTGGTAGCCTATTGCATCGGTATTACCAATATCGACCCCATTAAGTACAACCTGCTGTTCGAACGTTTCCTCAACCCGGAGCGTAAGAGCATGCCCGATATAGATACGGACTTTGACGATGCCGGCCGCCAGAAGGTGATAGACTATGTGGTGCAGAAGTATGGCAAAAACCAGGTAGCGCATATCATCACCTACGGCACTATGGCTGCCAAAAGCAGCATCAAAGATGTAGCCCGTGTGCTGGACCTGCCGCTGGACCAAAGTAATATGCTGGCCAAACTGGTGCCTGAGCGCCCGGGTATATCACTCAAGCGACTGCTGACAGCACCGCTGAAAGGTGACGGCAGCCTGGCCGATAAAGAAGGCCTGGGCTCTGATGAGATGGCCAATGTGGAGAAACTGCGGGAGTTTCATAAGGAGCAAACCATACATGGCGATGTGCTGCGCGAGGCGGAGAAGCTGGAAGGCAGTGTGCGCAATACAGGCATACATGCGGCGGGTATCATCATTGCCCCCAGCGATCTGTCTGACCTGATACCCGTATGCGCCACCAAAGATGTGGAACTGCTGGTAACGCAGTTTGAAGGTAACATCATCGAGAATTCCGGCGTTATCAAGATGGACTTTTTGGGACTGAAAACCCTGACCATCATTAAAGATGCGCTGCACCTCATTAAACGTAACTACGATATTGAAATAGACATCGACAGCATACCGCTGGACGATGAAGTGACCTACCAACTCTACCAGCGTGGTGAAACCAATGGTACTTTCCAGTTTGAAAGTCCGGGTATGCAGAAGTACCTGCGCGAGCTGAAGCCCGATAAATTCGACGACCTCATAGCCATGAACGCCCTGTATCGCCCGGGCCCGCTGGAGTATATACCCAACTTCATCAAGCGGAAGCACGGCGAGGAGCAAATAGTATATGACCTGCCTGATATGCAGGAATACCTGGAAGATACCTATGGTATCACGGTATATCAGGAGCAGGTGATGCTGCTGAGCCAGAAACTGGCTGGGTTTAGTAAGGGTGATGCCGACGTACTGCGTAAGGCCATGGGTAAGAAGCAGAAGGCGGTACTGGATAAAATGAAAAGCCAGTTTGTGGAGGGAGCCAAGGCTAAGGGCCATCCCGAAGACAAACTGAACAAGATATGGACTGACTGGGAAGCTTTCGCCCAGTACGCCTTCAACAAGTCGCACTCTACCTGTTATGCATTTGTCGCCTACCAGACAGCCTACCTCAAGGCGCATTATCCTTCGGAGTTTATGGCTGCCGTACTCAACAACCAGGGCAATATCGATAAGATAAAGTTCTACATGGAGGAGTGCCAGCGTATGGGGTTGGCAGTATTAGGTCCTGATGTGAATGAGAGCCTCAAAGGTTTCTCGGTGAGTAAAGAGAGTGTGATACGCTTCGGTATGAACGCCATCAAAGGGGTGGGCGAGGCTGCGGTGGAAGATATCATCCGCGAGCGTGAGGAGAACGGGCTATACGCATCACCTTATGATTTTATAGCAAGGGTAAATCAAAGAACTGTAAACAAAAAGTCGTTGGAAAACCTGGTGCTGGCGGGTGCTATGGATAGTTTTAAAGAGCTGCACAGGGCGCAGTATTTCTACGCTCCGGCTGTAGACCCTGTTTCAGGGCTCGAGCGGCTTACCCGCTTTGGCAACCAGGTACAGTCTGCATCCAGCATGAGCAGCAACAGCCTGTTTGGCGAGGTGGAAATGCCGGACATCAAGCCGCCCAACATGCCCACCTGCGATCCCTGGCCGCTGCCCGAATTACTGGAACGCGAGAAAGAAGTGGTAGGTATCTACCTGAGTGCCCACCCCTTGGATGGTTACAAGTTTGAGATGAGCAACTACGGTTTTACCAACATCAGCGACATAGAGAAGATGACGGGCCGTACCATACGCATAGCAGGCTTTGTAACCGATGCCGAGCACCGCATGACCAAGAAGGGGGCCCAGTTTGGCAAGCTGGTACTCAACGACTATACAGGCAACCAGGAGCTGATGTTCTGGCAAAACAACTATGTAAAATACCGCAACTATATTGAGAACGGTAGCAAGCTGATGATACAGGGCACATATAAGGAACACGCATACCGCCCGGGTGTCATGGAGTTTGAAATACACAATGTAATGCTGCTGGATGAAGTGAAAAGACAATATTCAAAACGCCTGCATGTCATGCTGCCGCTGGAGAAGGTAAGTACTGAGCTGGTCGCATTTCTTGCCGGTAATATGAAAGCTAATCCGGGTAACACTGATATACTCATCAAAGTGATAGACAATACCACTGAGATGGTAACCGGATTAAAAACAGGAGGACAGAAAATAGCCATAAATGACGAATTAATACATTATGTGGAGGAGCATGACTACATACGTATGCATGTAGAAACACAGTAGTGTTGATAACTATGTGTATAGCTTATGTGTGTATTTGGGGCTTCTATTGTTGGGTAGCGCAAATGGTCGTAATTTTGACATATTAATAATTGGATAAACATTCCTTAATCAATAAATAAAACTAGTAGAAATGGCAGCAGTATATACCGACGCAAACTTTGATGCCGAAGTGCTGAGCGCAGACAAATTATCAGTAATTGATTTCTGGGCACCCTGGTGCGGACCATGCCTGGCGCTGGGGCCAACCATCGAGTCGCTGGCTACAGAGTATGAAGGTAAAGTAAACGTAGGAAAGGTAAACGTGGATGAGAATCCTAACCTGTCTATCAACTACGGTATCACCAGTATACCGGCAGTGCTGTTCATCAAAGACGGCCAGGTAGTGGACAAGCAAGTGGGCGCTGCACCTAAAAGTGTATTTGAAAAGAAGATACAGGCGCACCTGTAATATACTTCACATATATTAAGATACAGCAAGGCTTCCTGCAAGGGGAGCCTTGTGCTATTAAGGTCTGTCCCTGTTAAAAACACATTAACTGATCCTATATATTGAACAATTTTCCCCCTCAGAGGTTTTGTATGTATACCAAAACTGATGTTATGCGAAACATGATCCGGATGGTGTCTATACTGGCACTGGCGACTATAACAATGGGCTCCTGTGTCTCCAAGAAGAAATACACGGCTGCAATGAGCTCTAACAGGGCACTGCAAAGTAAGAACGTTGAGCTGCAAGGCGACCTTACTCAAGCTAATAACAAGATAGATGCCCTGCAAAAGGAGGTGAGTACTTTGGGTAGCTACTACACAGCCGCCAATACCCAGCTTGACCTTACCCAGGAGCAAGTGAAAGAGCAGCAGGAGCGGCTGATGCGCATGCAAAGGTTGATATACGAACAACACGAAAGGACGGAAGCTTTGCGCAAGAAGATGGCAGATGCCTTAGTGAATTTCAAGTCAGAGGAGTTGAGTGTATTCATCAAAGACGGGAAGGTACACGTTGCCTTACAGGACAACCTGTTGTTCCCGTCGGGCAGTGCCGTGGTGAACGAGAAGGGTAAAACAGCCCTGGCTAAATTGGCTACAGTGCTGAAACAAAACCCCCAGATAAATGTGGAAGTGGAGGGGCATACCGACAACAAGCCAATCAGTACAGCTAAATATCCGGATAACTGGGCATTGAGCGTTGCCCGCGCTACCACTATAGTGCGGATACTGACGGAAGACCACAGTATTGAGCCAACAAGGGTAACCGCCAGCGGACACGGCGAGTACATGCCGGTTGCATCAAACGATAGTGAAGCAGGTCGTGCCCGCAACCGCCGTACCGAAATCATACTCGAACCCAAACTGGATGAACTGATGAACCTGATCTATGAAAGGCCCACTACCATCTCACAGGAATAGTTAAAATTCTGCACATACAGGAAGCGCGAAACATTAGATTTCGCGCTTTTTTTTATTCTTCTTATATTTAGGTTAACCCTTAGAAAGAATTTGATATGAGAATGAGACCAGTTTTGTATGTTGCTATGGGCGCCGTGTTAGGCGCTGCCATTATTTCAGGTTTTGCCTTCCGCGGAACGGATGAGAATGAAGAAGTTGTAGATGTAAAAAAGAACCGCAAGCTTCAATACAAGTGG
>DATCSV010000391.1:0-14260 GCA_036568285.1 Flavipsychrobacter sp.
AACCCGTTTTTTAGCGTAATGAAAAAAGTAGAGATAATATTTGCATCAGCTCTTTTACTTAGTTTAATTTTCCGTGTGACAGCCCATAAGGAGGTTGCCATCATGTTTATTATTTCAATATTAGCCTTGCTGATATTATATACGTTTCTCGGCTTTGCATTATTTAATGGGATTCGTTTCAGAAATATCTTCATCAGTCAAAGCTATACTGCAATAAAACCTTTGTTTCTGATTGCAGGGATTGTACACGGGCTAACTATTACCCTGTTATTAGTGTCATTTTTATTCAGAATACAACATTGGGTATACGGGACTCTCATGATGACCATCAGTTCTGTAATCCTTGCTCTTTTTCTAATTATTAGTTTTTTTAAGATGCAGCAAGGCAGCACAAACCCATTTTATAAGGAGAGTTTGACGAGATCAGGGTATTACTTATTAGTAGTTGCCGGCAACGTAGCCTTCTTGTAGAACACATATATTTTTTTTACCTTGACAAGGCATCAATGGTATAATTATGAGAAAGGTTGAGTTTTCATTAATCGCAGCCGTAGCCCTGTCCATAATTGTCCTGTCGTTTAGCGTGCCGGGTGGGGGCATACCATTTACTGTCAGTTCCATAGCACTCGCTTTCTTTTATGCTTACCTGAGCACCGCTTATTTCAATAACATCAGTATAAGGCGGGCCTTTAAAAAAGGTGCTTTGGATAAAGTGTCTACCAAACATAAAATACTGGCTACCTACTCGGGTATAGCCATTGCATTTGCGCTGGTATCGGTGCTTTTCCAAGGCATGCGCTGGCCGGCAGCCAATATGCTTACCGTTTTAAGTATCCTTGCATTGTTGCCTGCTATAGCCGTGTGCATCTACAAAATAGCTAAGGGCAGCAACAATATTGCTTACCGCAAAAGCGTACAGCGCACTGCTTCCTACCTGTTTGTTGTGGTATGCGCATATATATACTTTTAAGATCAGCAATTAAGGCATAGTTATTGTTTCCCCTAGTTGTTTTATACCTTTACACACAAGCAACCATTGTTCATCAAGGAATGGGAAACAACCATAAGAATGCCATCATACGCTCCTGCTTTTACATTGCATGGATAGTTGTTTCGTTGCTGCAAGCCAACCTCACAGAGTTATTAGCTGACGAGGCTTATTACTGGAAGTATGCGCAAAATCTGCAGTGGGGATACTTCGACCATCCACCAGTAGTAGCAGTACTCATCAAACCCGGTTACTGGCTGTCGCAAAACGAGTTGGGGATACGATTACTGTTTGTACTCAGCAGCGCGTTGATGATATATGTGCTGGAACAGTTAGTACGTCCGAAGAACCTGAAACTATTTTACCTGTCAGTAGCCTCCATCGGCGCATTTCATTTCTTAGGCTTCCTGGCGTTGCCGGATATGCCCTTGTTATTGTTTACGGCAACATTCCTGTACCTGTACAAGCAATACCTGCAAAAAGACAGCTGGGGAATATCTATACTACTGGCGCTCAATGCTACACTGCTGCTGCTGAGTAAATACCACGGTATCCTGGTCATAGGTTTTGCTGTGCTGTCGAACCTGCAACTGCTGAAGAGAAAGACATTCTGGCTGGTAGCCTTGCTGAGCCTCAACCTGTTTATACCACATATACAATGGCAGGCTGCACATGATTTTCCTTCAATAAGATACCACTTGTATGAACGCTCTGCTGAACCTTATCAAATCGACTTCACGCTGAACTACTTGTTGTCCGTCGTGCTGATGTTCAGTCCTGTCGTCGGCATAGTATTTGCCTGGCATACATTGAAAAAGAAAGTCGGCAATGATTTTGAGCGTGCCCTGAAATGGATGACAGCAGGTACGCTTATCTTCTTTTTCCTGATGACCTTTAAAGGCAGGGGCGAGGGGAACTGGGTAGCGTTTGCACTGATACCGTCCTTCATAACCGGGTATAGGTATTGCGAACAAAGGGATTGGTTCCCGAAGTTTACACGTAATAGTTTTGTGATCTCCATATTATTGATTGCCTTATTGAGGGTATACCTGGTTTATGACTTCCTGCCTGACAATAAAGTATTTGCCTATGCGAAAGCAACATTACATCATACGAAGCAATGGGCAAAGGATATACAACAGCAGGCAGGCGATAAACCTGTAGCCTTTATGAACAAATACCAATATGCGGCCTGGTACGAATTTTACACCGGGCACAAAGCCATATCGCTGAACAACAGGATGGGCAGAAAGAACCAGTATAATATCTGGAAAGATGAACAAAATATACAGGGGCAAACCATCATGCTGGTGCCTAACTATGATGCACAGGGAATGGAGCAATTCAATTCAGCCAAAGGTGCCTTTCAATACGCATATATAGACAATTTCCGTTCGGCCTCGCATATACGCATAGTGCCTCTTCAAAAAGAACTTCAACTAATGCCGGGAGAGGTAAACGAAGTGAGTTTTACTTTAACCAGCACAGACAGTGCATGGACATTAGAGGGCAATCCCGGCATTGCCGCCGTAGTGCATAGTATGCTGTTTAAAAAAGAAAAGCTGATAAAAGACCAGAGCAAAGAATTCTATGTGCAGGATGATATGGTCAACAGCGGGGAATTATATACGGTAAGCGTGCAGGCGCCGGAAGAACGCGGAGTTTACGAATTGTACTTAGATATTGCGATGGGCTGGCTGCCACCTGCAATTAATGGTGAGAAAATAACGATTGAAGTGAAGTAAGGAAATCAGCGGTTACTATTGAGTGATAAACTACACAGTACCAATACCGCACCTACAGACAAATAAACGATCTGCAGCAGGACGACATCCTGTACCACAATCATTTGTGTAACGATCCATATGATGGTAGCCAGCCCTTCTAATAAAACAGCCTGCACATAGTAGCGCACATTGAATATAAGCATAGCTAAAGCCAGCAGGCTGCCAACACCTAACACACTGAACAGTACTATACCGGGGATGAGATAATCATTGAAAGGGCCACTCTTCATCGCTTCTATCGGCATTTGCAGTCCGGCACCTGACGGTTCGTCAATAAGCATGAAACCACCAAATAAAGCGCTGACTGCATTGAACAACAGGACCAATATTGCGATATAGCGGAATACCTTCATCGGGTTTATTCTTTATGACAACATTGGGCCTTTACTTCGTTTTGCTCTACTATTACCTTGGGGCTGATGTAAGGTATACCGAGGTTCATGCCGCGTAATACGAACAGGCTACCGAACAAAAGCATAACCACAGGCACAAATTTGCGAAAATGTACCGCATGCATGATACGCGCCCTGTCCTTGATAATGGTAAGTGCTACCATCATAGGCACAGTACCCAGGCCAAATGCATACATCAGCGCCATAGAATTGAACACCGTGGGCGCCATAACCGTTGCAGACAAAGCCATATACACGAGCCCGCAAGGCAATAAACCGTTGAGCATACCTGTAACGAACAGGCTGAATACAGAAGGATGTCCCATAAACGCCCCAAGCCTGTTTTGTACAAAACCGGTCCAGGGAAGCTTTACCGAGAAACGTGTAGGGAAAAATGAAAGTATGCCCAACACCAGCAACATAGCACCCAGGGCGATGGATATATACTGCTGCACCTGTGGCTGGAAAAGTGATTTGAATGAATACAACACCAAACCAAGCAATGCATATACCGTAACCCTGCCGAAATGGTAGAGCCCAATGCCCAGCCATTTTTTAAATCCGCTCAATCGTTGAAAAGGCATTACCCATATGATAGGCCCGCACATACCCGCACAATGCAGGCTGCCCGTCAGGCCCATCAGCAATGCCATTGTCAGTGTAAGCGTACTCATCTTACTGCAGTGTTATTTCAGACTCCTGGTAATATGTTTTTTCATTCGCTGTCCAGTTGATCTTCACCTTGTATCGCGTGTTCTTCAACTCGCTGCGGGGAATGGTGATGCTGCTGAGTACATTGTTCAGTTTGATCTCTTTATCCCAGGAAGCTTCTATAGGCGAATAGAAATGTACATCTCCATTGATGAGTTGGTCTGTAAAGTCAGCAGGGAATTCTATCATGACAGCCGTTTCATTGGCATACACCCTCACAGGTGCGGAAAGAGCAGCCTGGTTTTTTCCTGCGTCTAATACGTTTTGGTAGGCTATCTCCTGCTGATAATAGTTGTCGGCCACCAGGTCGAAATCCTGACGCATGCTGCCGGTTACCAGTCCGGCTATCAATACCACGAAGCCACCGTATAATAGTGCTATCCTGCTCCCCCATCCAAATTTCATCGTGCTCATACCTGTATTATTTAATTAGCTGTAAAAGGACCGAGGAACGAAGTATTGATCACATCAATTCTCTCCCCGTCTTCGTACACGCCTATTTTCAATTTTGTCTTTCTTTCTTTAATATCCTGCTTGTCAATGTAAATGAACATGGTGCCGGCTACGTCTGCTTCCTTGGGTACAACCAGTGCCTTCTCACCCACCAACTCTATGCGTCCCTTGAAGTTTTCGGGCCTCAGTTCCAGAGTTTTCTCCTTATACGTTTTATTCAGCAGCTTGTAGTTATAAAGGTTGCTGTATTGATTGTTAGGCTGCTCCTGGAACAGTTGCCCCTGTGCACGTAGTATTGACACGCCCACATCGGTACGGCTCAAGAGCAGGAAAGCTTCTACACCCAACAGGATAATCATCACCGCTGTATAAGCTTTCATTCTCCAGGTGAAACGCGTAGGCTGCTTATCTGCAATATTGGCTTCGGATGCATATCGTATGAGGCCTGTGGGCAGATGTACTGCTTCCATCATTCTATCGCAGGCATCTATACAGGCTGTACAGTTGATACATTCCAACTGTGTACCATTGCGTATGTCTATGCCAGTGGGGCATACATTCACGCATTGATGGCAATCAATACAATCGCCGATAGTACGCTCTTCATTTTTCTTAAACTTACCTCTTTGTTCGCCACGTACATGGTCGTAAGTAACAATGATGGAATTACGATCGAGCAATACACCCTGCATACGGCCATAAGGGCAAACAACAGTACATACCTGCTCGCGAAACCATGAATAAACTAAGAAGAAAATCGTGGTGAATATCAACAGGGCAATAAAACCGCCCATGTGCTGGTTCACCGGCTCTGTGATTATTGTCCTTAATTCGTCTATACCAATGATATAGGCCAGGAAGGTATTGGCGATAAGAAAGCTGATGGCCCAAAATGCGGTCCACTTCATCACCTTTTTGAAAATCTTATCAGTATTCCAGGGTTTACGGGACAGAATCTTTTGCGCCGGGCCGTCACCTTCTATCCAGTACTCCACCTTGCGAAAGACCATCTCCATAAAAACAGTCTGGGGGCACATCCATCCACAGAAAACACGCCCGAAAACAACTGTAAACAAGGCGATGAACACTATGAATATGATCATACCCAGGCCAAAGATGAAGAAATCCTGGGGCCAGAATATCTGTCCGAAGAGGATAAACTTGCGCTCCAATACGTTGATGAGAAATATCGGGTGCCCATTGTACTTAAAGAACGGCAGTGTAAAGAACACCAGCAGGTACACGACACTTAACCATGTCCGAGCATTGGTAAACTTTCCTTTGGGCATATGCGGAAACACCCATAACCGCTTACCTTGTTTATCTACCGTGGCTACCTTATCCCTGAATGATGCTGTCGATTCACTGCCGTTCATGTCTGTTTGTTTCATTCTATTGCCGCTATTCCGGGGCTGGTTAATTCTTTTGTACTGTCAGTATTGTCTGTACCTTCTGTCGCTTCAATATAAATTTCCCCTTGTGGCTCTTTGGGCGCAGCAGGAGTTGTGCCCTGCAATGATTTTACAAAGCTGGCCAGTTGCGCTATCTGCACAGGTGAAAAGTCGTCTTTCCAGCTCTTCATCCCCTTTGATGGCCAGCCATATTTTATAGACTTGAACACTTCCTGCAAGCTTCCACCGTGCAGCCAATATTTGTCCGTCAGGTTGGGGCCTACAGCATTGCCGCCACCATCTGCAGCATGGCAGGCAGCACAGTTGCTGGTAAATATGCCTTTACCGGCTTCTATCCCTGCCATATCCAGCATTACCACCGTATTCTCATCCACATTGTTGGCAGATTTGGCCAGGTAGGCTGCTACTTCCTGCTCACCCTTTTTCACCTCAGCGAGGAACTCATCTTCCTGGCTGGGGCCGCTGCCGAAGTGATAATACCATACATATACCACACCGATAACTATCGTCAGGTAAAAACCGTATTTCCACCATGGGGGCAGACTGTTGTCCAGTTCCTTGATACCATCGTAATCGTGATCGAGCATGATATCCTCCTCTTTCTCTATAGCCACCGCAGCGTTGAACCTGTCCCAGAAAGGAACACGTTTTGTTTTAGCTATTGCAGCTGCTTTTGCTTCTTCTTCGCCCGGCTTGAGCATGATAGCTTTGATGAGGACACGGGTAAGAACGATGAGCACACCAATAGTGAGCAACTCAAGCATGATCGCCCCTATCAACACATAAAATTCCACCTCAGGCAAACCGCCTATTGATGTGGGACCCGGTGCGGCAACCGCTGCTTCCTGTGCTACCGCACTGAAAGACATAGTGCCAAAAGCCAACAGGAACAGCACAGCTTTTACTATACCCGAGCCACCATTACGTTCTTTGCGCATTTTTGCGCGGTAGGCATAACCCAGCTGGACCAGTGTACTGCCCATCATACCTATTACAAACAACAGTACGATAATCAGTCCCAGCAAACCCATCAGTAAAGGGTTAAAGCTATTACCGGCTTTTGCAGCACCGTCGGCAGCAAAAACAGCTGCCGGTGCTGACAAAACAGCCATAGATAAGAGAAGTTGTTTATTGAAATACTTACGCATGACTAGTTTGTTTATCATTAGTTGTTGTCTTTGTCTAAAGGCAGGTTCTTTACATCGCTGATGTACTGCTTATTAGCCTTGAAAGCCCATATAGCCAACCCGGTAAAGAATGTGAAGAATATCAGCAACGATACCATCGGGTAGATATCCACACCTGCTATTGATTCTAAATAATGCCTGAATTTCATTGTATTATTGTTTTAATACTTGTTTTTAATTGCTTGCCGCAGTTTTTTGTTCCAGCTTGATGTCTGTGCCCACTCGCTGCAGGTAAGCTATCAAGGCTACTATTTCTTTGTCGCTCCTTACCTCTATCTTGTCTTTGGCCAGGCTGGCTACAATTTTATCAGCCTGCTTCATCAGGTCCGCATTTGCTATCTGGTCATAGCCCTCAGGGTATGGTACACCCAGTGTCTGCATGGCGCGTATTTTAGCCGGCGTTATGGCTGTGTCTATTGTATTTTCTATCAGCCACGAGTAGTTGGGCATAATAGAACCCGGCGACATACTTGTAGGCTCATACATATGGTTGAAGTGCCAGCTATCAGGATACTTGCCACCTATACGTGCCAGGTCGGGCCCTGTACGTTTACTACCCCATTGGAACGGGTGATCATATATGAACTCCCCAGCCTTCGAGTACTCACCATACCTGGCCACCTCACTACGGAATGGCCGTACCATCTGGCTGTGACAGGTATAACACCCTTCGCGCACATATATATCACGTCCCTGCAATTCGAGCGGTGTATAAGGCTTCACACTTGTAATAGTAGGCACGTTAGATTCTATCATAAACGTAGGCACTATCTCTATCAAACCACCGATAGCCACCACCACCAGGCTCAATACAAGCATCTGTACAGGGCGACGCTCAATCCACCTGTGCCAGTGTGTTTTGCCATGCTCTACATATACCTTGGCTAACGGTGCGGCTTCCGCAGCTTCATCGTTGAGCGCTTTACCTTTCCTTACGGTCTTAACCAGGTTTACTGTCATCAGTATAGCTCCCAACAGATACAATGTACCTCCTATACCACGCATCATGAAGAAAGGTTTCATCTGCTCCACTGTTTCCATGAACTGGTATTTCAACTGACCGGTTGGGGTAAACTCTTTCCATGCCAGGCTTTGCATAAAGCCAGCCCAGTACATAGGTACCGCATAGAACACTATACCCAGCGTACCAATCCAGAAGTGCCAGTTAGCCCATTTCTGCGAATACAGTTCTGTTCTGAATATCCTTGGTATCAACCAGTATAACACACCGAAGGTTAAGAAACCATTCCAACCCAGCGCCCCTACGTGTACGTGTGCGATGGTCCAGTCAGTAAAGTGGCTGATGGCGTTTACGTTTTTCAGGCTCAGCATCGGGCCTTCAAACGTAGCCATACCGTAAGCCGTAACCGCTACTACCAGGAACTTCAACACTACATCCTCACGCACTTTATCCCAGGCACCACGCAATGTCAGCAAGCCATTCAGCATACCACCCCAAGACGGAGCAATCAACATCACAGAGAACACTGTACCCAGTGACTGTGCCCAATCGGGCAATGCGGTGTACAGCAAGTGGTGAGGGCCGGCCCATATATAGATGAATATGAGTGCCCAGAAGTGTATGATAGATAAACGATATGAATATACGGGACGGTTAGCCGCCTTAGGCAGGAAATAGTACATCAGGCCCAGGTAAGGTGTAGTAAGGAAGAATGCCACCGCATTGTGTCCATACCACCACTGCACCAGCGCATCCTGCACACCCGCATACCATGAGTAAGACTTCAATGCGGAGAACGGTATCTCCCATGAGTTAACTACGTGCAGCATGGCTACCGTGATGAAAGTTGCTATATAGAACCAGATAGCCACATACAGGTGACGCTCGCGCCGCTTGATGATGGTACCGAACATATTGATACCGAACACCACCCATATCAGCGTAATCAGGATATCAATAGGCCATTCCAACTCGGCATATTCCTTACCGGTAGTATAGCCTGCCAGCAATGTGACAGCGGCCAGCACAATAATGAGCTGCCAGCCCCAGAAGTGCAGCTTGCTGAGCATATCGCTGAACATACGGGCCTTTACCAGGCGCTGCAGCGAATAGTATACACCCATAAAAATACCGTTGCCCACAAATGCGAATATCACCGCATTGGTGTGCACAGGCCTTACCCTGCCGAAGGTAGTTTCTGCAGTACTGAAGTTAAGTACGGGGAATACCAACTGGAACGCAGCCAGCAAACCCACCAGCATACCTACCAGGCCCCAGAATATGGTGGCATAGGCAAACCATTTTACGATCTTGTTATCGTAAAAGAACTTATCCAGTGCAACTGAACCTTGCGCATTTACTTGTTCCGAAGCGTTACTCATCGATTAAACTGTTTAGATTTTTCTTTTATTTGATTGCGGAGTTTCATTATCGTGCAACATCCTCATGGCTGAGCCTTCCTGGTCTTCAAACTGGTTGGAACGAACGCTCCATATAAAAGCGAAAAGGAAGAAGGCCGCTACAGCTATGCTTGCCAGGACCAGAAGATATAATGCACTCATCAGAGGGTTGTTAAAAATTTGATAATCAAAATTATTGCCGGCTCGTTGCATGCCTTATGACGTTACTCAACCTAAAAGATGATAATCGTCATGTTTTTGTCACGGGCTGTCTCTCATGTAGCCCGAAACGCCTTGCCATAAGGCTGCTGAGGCCTGTTGTCATCAACACAATTGTAATGGTACTGGCCGGCATCAGTATAGCGGCAATGAGCGGACTCATCAACCCCTGCATAGAGATGGTCAGGCCGATTATATTGTATATGATGGATACTACAAAAGTGAAATTGATGATCTGCCTGCCTGATTTTGCCAGCTTCAACAAGCCCGGCAGCCAAGCAAAACGTTGTGCATCTAATATGGCATCGCAGGACGGTGTAAAGTTGTTCACGTCGCTGGCCAGTGTAATACCCACATTGCTTTGCTGCAATGCCCCGGCATCATTCAGCCCATCGCCCATCATCAGCACCTTATCGCCCTTGGTCTGCAGCCCGGCTATGTAGTTGAGCTTATCTACCGGCTGCTGCCTGAACAACAGCTTCCCCTCATCTTTAAACAATTGCTGCAAAGCGGATTTCTGACGGTCGTTATCGCCGGAGAGTAATGATAGCTTATAACGCCCCCCCAACTCCTGCATGACGGCGGGGAGTGATTCCCGGAATTTTGGTATGATATAAAATGCCGCCAGTTTATCATTTATCCTGATATAGCAGGCCGCGTTATCCGTATCAGCGCCATTGGCATTGCCGACAAAACGGGAAGAGCCGATGTAGATATAGTCGTCTCCTGAGATAGCTTTTATCCCCTTACCTGTAAATTCCTTCCATTCACTTAACCCTGCCTTTGCCCTTTTGCCCAGGTAGGATACAATACCCTTGCTGTATGGATGGGTACTGGATAGAGCCGTTGTATATATTATATCTTTCTCTTCTTCAGTAAAGTCATCTCCCCTCATATCATATTCACTCGCCTCTTCAGTAAGTGTACCCGTTTTGTCGAAAACTATATGATCGATATAACCTAACTGCTCTATTACAAAAGCATCGCGTATATATAATCCGCCGTTGCTGAGTAAACGCAGCAGGTTGCCATTGGTAAAAGTAACCGCCAGCAACAAGGCGCAGGGGCAGGCAATGATAAGCATTGCCGTAATGGCGGGTATTATCGTTGCAGGGTTAACAAAAGCCCAATAGGTAGCTGTAATAGCTACTAACCCCAGCAACACTATAGTAAAATATTTGCTGACCAGGTGAATGACACTGTCGCGACGGTTCTGCTCCACCTTGTTTTTGCTGAATGCGTTGTGGTTCCACAAAGATGTGAGATAACTGGACGCCACAGGCTTAATCAGTTGCACAGTCAATTTTTCACCCGTCTGCCTTCCACCTGCGTACACAGTTTTGCCTACTTCTACCGTCATGGGCTCACTCTCACCGGTTACGAAGCTATAATCCACTTTCGCACGGCCTTCTACCACAATAGCATCGGCAGGCACTATCTCGTCATTATGCAGTTCTACTACATCCTTCTCTTTTAAGTCTTGCAAATGACGGCTTACCACCCCATCAGGTGTTACCACATTTACTGCGATTGGGAAATACGCTTTATAGTCCCTGTGAAAGGAAATAGACTGGAATGTCCTGTCCTGAACGATACGCCCGGCAAGCATAAAAAACACGATACCACTCATGCTGTCGAGAAATCCGGCACCGGTGCCCGTGCCTATCTCGTAGAGGCTACGGCCAAAAGTAATGAGCAGTGCCAGTGCAATGGGTGCATCAATATTTAACGTCTTTTGCCGTAACCCCGCCCATGCATTGGTAAAAAATTCGGAAGCGCTGTAAAAGAATACCGGCAATGCCAGTACCAGGTTGAGCACCCTGAATAGCGTAGCATACCGGTGTTCAATATCACCGCCTGACGACAGGTATTCGGGGAAACTCATCAGCATGATGTTGCCAAAGCAAAATCCAGCTACACCCAGCTTATATATCCTATGCTTATCGAAACTGCTTTTTTCTTTTTTGTCCGACTCATCGAGGCTGATGTATGGCTCGTAGCCTATTGTTGTCAGCAGTTCCACTACTTGCCTCAGACTTATTTCCTGTCTGCGGAACTGAATGGTTACCTCCTTCTTAGTAAAATTGAGCCTGCTTTCCACAATAGCCGGATTCAGCTTCCCCATATGTTCCAATAACCACATGCAGGAGCTGCAATGCACACCGGGCAGGTAGAGGGTGACTATCGTGGTATTCCCGTCGGTGAACTTGTACAGTTTTTCAGCTATCTCTTCATTGTCCAGGTAAGAAAACTTATCGCTGCGTACCGGTTTTATCTGTGAGAGACCGGGATGCGACTGCAATTCGTAGTAATTGCACAGTCCGTTTTTATCTAATATCTCGTATACCAGCTTACAGCCGTCACAACAGAACAACTTATCATCAATGACGATATTAGTTGTAGTACATTCCGCACCGCAGTGATAACACAGCCTGTCAGCAGATTGCATTTCCTTTTTAACGATAACAGTGTTCCTTCCTGTAGATATCTCAGGCATTGATAGCTTTTTGCGCCTCGATAATCTTTGGTATAAGGCTGGATTCTTCTATATAAAACAACTCGGTGAGCATGGTGTCTATTACAGCTACTTCATTGCGCAAAATGCGGTAGCCTTCCGGGTATTCCACATCGTTATACATAGGTATGGTAGCTGCATGCATAGCAGATAACACATCCTTTATCTCTTTGTGAGAATCCAGGAGGGTCATCAATTGTGCATTGTGTCCCATATGACAATTGCCTGTGCAGTTTGTACAGTTATGTCCGTCCTCTACTTTGGCCAGCAGTTCCTGCACATAAGGTATCACCACCTGCTTTCTGAACAAAAGCAGTCGTTGTACATCATCAAACAAAGCGGTATATATGCCCGCATAGAGGCTGAGGGACGGATGTCCGGGTTCTACGCTGAGTTGCGCAGCGCAGTTACGGGCATTGTTACAGACAATGTCCAATGCCTGGTAGTAGCCCTCATCCAACCTGTTGAGCAGCTCATCAATGGAGTAAGACCGAAACTTAGCAAATAAAATCGCCGCCATTTACATTACTTTTTACAAAAGTATCAGCATGTGTAGCGGCAAAAAATGACGTACTACCCCTTAAAAAGTGACATTTGTCATCTTTACTGGCAAGGTCACTATTTACTTAGTATTTCAGTCAATAGCTGTTGCATGTCTTTTACCTGCTGCTGGTGGCGGTCATTCTCGCGTTCATCGAAGGACTTGTTTTCGTTGAGCTCTGTTTCTTCTGCTTCTTTTCTTGCCGTTTCCCCCTCTTCCATCCTGTCCAGCAGGTCAAGTTCTTCTTCGTACATCTTCACCATAGTATCGAAGGCATTTTTATTATCAGACAGGTAGTTGGCATATACATCCATGTTTTGCGTGTACTGCGCCAGGCATTCAGAGTAGCCCTTGCAGGCGTTTGCGTAGGAGGAGGTTATTTTTTCATTCGCATTCCAGCGGCGATACTGCTCCATATCGCGCAGGGATGACTTATATAGGTCGGCCTGTTGCATGTAGAGTTTCAACAGGTCTTCGTAATATACGACCAGTGTATCGAAATTGCTGAAGTAGGCCTTTTGTATCGAATCCCCTTCTGCAAAGCGTAACCGTTCAAATACCTGCATAAGGCCTTTGACATCGTCATCATAGCTATCCCTGAAATTGAGCCTGGCTTCTGTCTCGTAGCCGAGGACGGTATCAGCATAAGGCACTATCTGAGATAACATGTCAGACAAGGCCCTGTTCTCATCCTGCAGCATTGTTATGCCCTGCATTTTGTCTATTACGTACATATTTATTCGCTTGAGGCGGACACCTTTAGCGCTAATTGAATCGGCGATAGCTAACAATGTGGGGTCATCATCTTCCCTGGGAACCGCGCTGGTTTTAATACTGTCTATACGGCCAGGTGATATTCTTTCCATAGCCATGTCTGCCCGGCCCTGCTTTTTGTCCAGCGCATCGTATTTTCGTTGTGCTGAAGCGGCATGCATCCTGCATTGAGAAGTGAGCATTTTGTTATGTACCCTAATCCTGCGGATGCGGTCGTTGGCCTCCTTGTTTTTTATTATGTTCTTTTTTTTTAGTTCGTTGTACTGTTCAGGCATGTAGCTTCGCTGCTTTTCCACGTAGCCCTTTGCCAGCACCATGCCCCTGTAGGCATCTTCAAAGGAGCTTCTCGGGGGCAGGTGTCTACGCGAAGCGTATTTAGCCAGCATCTCAGAAGCGTTCATCTCCTCCTTTATAGCCAACACTAAATCAAAGCGGCTATTGAATCTGTACATCCTGTCAGAAGCTTCCTTCAATTTCTGGTCTTCGTTTAAGCGTGCTATGTATTCCAGTTCGGCCGCGCGGTTCACTCTGCCGTCGTTAGCCGCGTTAAAAGCAACTATGGCAGAGTCCCCTTCTTCAAAAACACTAAGTGGCAGGGGCACTTTAGCTAATTGCCACAGAGGGTCGGCAGACAGGTGGGTACGGCGAAAGTCCAGTGGGTTCTTCATAAAGTACCCGGGGTTGTACCGAAATTCGAACACCTCCTTCTTTGAATAGATGATTTTGTCTTTTGAGAACCTGTTGAGTTGTGTACGGAACCAACCGGGTGCACGTGAAATACCGCCTGCACCAATTGTGGGGTCAACCAGTTCCCAACGGCGGTCTATCATCACAGCGCACCATTCGTGGCGGGGGATATAAAACTTATCCCCGTTATCAAACTTCCAGTCTTTGACGTAGCCGGTTATACGTACGGCCTC
>DATCSV010000392.1:0-2619 GCA_036568285.1 Flavipsychrobacter sp.
TGGTCTTATTAATGAAAAACTCCGCACCATACGCTTCGCCATTGCCGAACACAAAATCCAGTTCCGGGTCTTGTATCGTGGATGGTATATACCCTTCACGATACTCCACCTGGTTGCGCATGTCCTTATAGTATACCTCTACTGACGTTTCCAGTGCATTGTCCAGGAAGTTTCTGAAATATCCCAGTGAGTATTGCCACGACTGCTGTGGCCTTACTACCAGGGTGCTGGGTACCCAGAGGTCGGTAGGCAGTGTGCTGCCATTGTTAGATACCAGGTGTATGTACTGGTAGGTTTTAGTAACAGCCGCTTTGATAGATGATTTAGGGCTTAGTTCAAAACGCATATTCAGGCGGGGTTCCCACCCGCCGTATGTTTCTACTATCTGTCCTGCAGGGTATATGGTGCTGTCCGTACGTTTGCCATTCAGATCGGTTTCGTAGGTGGCATACGGTCCTATCTGCCCAAACCATGAGTAGCGGATACCCGCATTTACTTTCATCCAACTGAAGGGGTCGAATTCGTCCATGATATAAGCGCCACCTTCATGAGCGTATTTTATCAGCGCATTGTTGGGCTGCAACTCTACCTGTCCCGCACTGCCCGATATTTGGTTGGGAATAAACTTGTGATAGGTGTATGCAAGCCCTCCTTTAAAGTTGTGGTTGAAAGCCGAAAAATAATCCAGGTCTACTTTAGCGTTGTAGTCCCTTACGCCTGATGATAGCTTAAAATCAAAATCATTCTGCGTGGCGCCGAATGAAAATTGGTAGTCGTTATATACTACCGTTGTGTTCAGGAAAAGCCTGTCGTTGAAGAGGTGGTTCCAACGCAGGGTTGCAGTACTGTTGCCCCAGGGTATATCTGCAGAGAAGGAGCCGCTTTCTCCTGCAAATTTAAATTTATCGCGGCCGAAGTACCCGCTCAGGTACACACGGTCTTTGTCGGTTATTTTGTAGTTGGCTTTCAGATTGGCGTCATAAAAGAAGTAACCGGAATTTTTTAATGCTCCTGTAGCAAAGGGTTTTATCAGCACATCAATATAGGTACGCCTGCCGGATAGCATAAAGGAGCCTTTGTTTTTTTTGATAGGGCCCTCTACTGTCAGCCGCGAGGCGATGAGTCCGATTCCCCCTTCAGCGTGATATTCCTTCATGTTGCCCTCTTTCATAGAAACGTCTACTACTGACGATAGTCTGCCGCCATATTTAGCCGGCATGCCACCCTTTATCAGGGTCACATTATTAAGTGCGTCTGTATTAAAAACAGAGAAGAAGCCGAACAGGTGGCCTGTATTATATACTACTGCATCATCCAGCAATATCAGGTTCTGGTCGGGTCCGCCACCACGAACATAAAAGCCGGAATTTCCTTCGCCGGCAGACTGGACACCCGGCATCAGTTGCAGCGTTTTCAGTATGTCTGTTTCTCCAAATATTACTGGCAACTTTTTCACCGTTTGGGCGGAGATGGTAATGGTACCCATGTTGGTACTACTGATGTTTTTGTCTTGCTTCTCCGCAGTTATTTCTACTTCTTCCAGTTCCGCTTCGCTGGCCATCTCTACATTGTATACACGGCTTGTGGTCATGTTTATCGTTTCGGTACGTGTGGTAAAGCCCACGTAGGAAAAAATAATTGTATAGCTGCCCGCAGGCATGGAGATGGAATAGAAACCATAATTATTGGTTTGCGAACCGATGCCCAATTCTTTCACATATACTGTGGCTGCTATCAATGCCTCACCGCTGGAGGCATCGCGCATATAACCGCTGAGTGTTACCTTTTTTTGTGCCCATATTGTTGCCGGCAATATAAAGAGGATGTATAGTAACAGTAATTTTCTATTCATAGTTTCAAGCGTATCCACCCGTTTGTGCAAACGGCTACTGAATAATAATTGTGCAAATGTAAGGGAATGTAGTTTTCAAACCGTGATTACCAAACTGTTAAACACATGGTAATATTTAAACTGTGAGGATTCTTTGCATGGATTTAATGAACAACGCCTCTCTTTTACATCGGTTTTTTGTCTATTTTTGATGGTTTGTTAACTGGTTTTATATTGCCGGCGAGACGATATGAAATAATTTAACCTGAAAGTAGTTATATAGTAAACACGGTAGCCCCGAAACTAATCCACGAATATTATCAGGCAGTTTTTTAAATATATCATTTTTCTATTACCGCTATGGTTATGCGGCAGCCATTTGTATGCACAGGTTAACACCGACAGCATGCGTATTGCCCGCCAGCAGAAACTGGATTCTACACGTAAGGCACAGGAACGTTATAATGACAGTGTAAGGACGGCACGGGCCAGGATATTAGATTCTACCCGCACGGCCCAGAAAAGATATAACGATAGCATGGCTGCAGAGCGTGCCCGGATATTAGATTCAACACGTGTAGCACAGAAAAGGTATAATGACAGTGTGGCTGCAGAGCGCGCCCGTATACTGGACTCTACCCGTACAGCTCAAAAACGTTATTTCGATAGTCTGCGTATAGTGCGGGAAGCGAGAATGGACAGCATAAAAGCTGAACGGCAGCGGGTGTCGGATAGCCTGGCAGCCATAAGAGCTTACCGGCAAAGCGACAGGTATAAAGATAGTGTAA
>DATCSV010000393.1:0-4986 GCA_036568285.1 Flavipsychrobacter sp.
CATTGGTTAATACACTGTATTCCGGATGTTGTTTAAGCGGCACACCTTTAGGCAGTTTGCGGAAAGGTATTTGCGCCCAACCAATCCACCACACACCTACCAGCAGGAATGAAAAGCGTGAGGCACTACCGGCATTCATGCCAAAGGTATCAGGACTGAGGACGAATACCAGGCAGACTATTTGCAATAACACACTACCTACATACCCGAAAGCAAAGCCTTTGGCACTCACCCTGTCCCGCTCGTGTTCTGCAGCAATCTCCGGCAGGTAGGCGTTGTAAAATACCAGGCTGCCGCAATAGCCAATAGCTGCCAGCCCGAAGAGGATAATACCCAGTTCAATATTCTCTTTGGTGAACAGGAACAAACCGCAACAGGCAATAGCACCTACATAAGTAAAGAAGCGCATATACTTCTTTTTATTACCCCGGTAATCGGCTATGGAAGATAATATGGGTGAAATAAATGCGATAATGAGATATGCGATAGACAGGGTGTAATCCTGTAAAACCGTATTGGTAATATCCATCCCGAAGAAGGAAACTTTGTCGGAAGGGACTTTGGTAGTATCAGTAGTAATGGCAATATAATATGCGGGGAAAATGGTGGATGTAATGACGAGGTTGTAGGCTGAGTTGCCCCAGTCGTACATAGCCCAGGCATTGTGCAGTTTCTTTTTGGCAGATGGCAAAGCAGTGGTTTCCATGCAGCTAAAATATATCTTTTAGCTATGGAAATATATAGTTAGCCTAAACTTAACGGCTATTTGCCCAGCATGAAATTGCACATCTTGTACAATGCGCGCGCGCCCACTATATTGTCTATGCCATCAGTATTCTGCTGCCCGGTGGACACTTCGTTCAGGTCGAAGCCAATCAGTTGACGGCCGCTTTCGTGCAGCAGCTTGAAGAGGTAAAATACCTGCTCCAGCTCAAAACCACCCGGCACCGGCGTTCCTGTGTTGGGGCAGAGCTTAGGGTCCAGGCCGTCTATATCAAAGCTGATGTAAACTTTCTCCGGCAGTTCGTCAATGATATTTTTGCAAATCGCTTTCCAGGTAATGCCCTCGTACTGGCGTTCTTTTATCTCTTTATCAAACCAGGTAGAAATGCGTTCAGGATTTTGACGTATCATCACCAGTTCCTCGTCACAATAGTCGCGTATACCCACCTGCACCAGTTTGCTCACCTGCGGCACCTCTTTCAGTACATTGTACATAATAGAAGCATGTGAGTAGGTAAAGTTCTCGTATGCTTCACGCAGGTCGGCGTGAGCGTCTATCTGCAATATGCCGAAGCTTTTATGGTATTCGGTCAGCGCTTTGATAAAGCCCAGCGGTGTACTGTGGTCTCCGCCTACCAGGCCTACTTTTTTGCCTTTCTTCAACAGTGCTGCTACCTGCTCCTGCACCTTGCCTACCATCCATGCACAGCTCTCGTTTACCTCTGTCAGCTTCCCTGTCAGGTATTCATTTTCCGTCACTATACCTCCATCTTCCAGGTGGCGGATGATGAGCTCGGCACACTGGCGTTTGTAATCGCTCTTGGTGCGCATCTCTTTATCTATAGGCAACATGCATATACCTCTCTTCCAGGCGTCCGTTACGTCGGGGTCGTACAGGTCTATCTGCAAAGATGCGTTGAATATATGCTCCGGCCCGCGCGATGTACCGTCACGGTAAGATATGGTCACCTCCCAGGGCACAGGCAACAGCACCAGTTCAGCATCTTCCTCTGAAAAGGGTAAACCAAATATATTGTTAGACGTCAGCCCCACCGAGTTGGGGTCAAATGTGGACAGGTCTGCCATGTCAGTTTTTTTAGCGAGGGTGCAAAGTTAGGTGTTTACACATTAAAGCAAACAACATAGCGCGCATCTTAACCACTGTTTCACAGAAGATTACTTCGCAGTATATATTTTAACTTTCTTGTTCTTCAACTTCTCATCCTTTACCTGTTCCATTGCATACCCCGCCTTTGTGCGGCGTACGGCCACAAACGAGGAGAAATCTTTTACATCTATCAGGCCTATGTCTTCTTTCTTCAGCTCGCCCTTCTTGGCCAGGAAACCCATTATATCCACCTTGTTCACCTTATCCTTTTTTCCTGCTGAAATGAACAGGGTAACCCATTTGGGCTTCTCGGGCAGTACTGTTTCAGCGGGTAATTGCACTTCAGCTATTTCAGGGTCTATATAGGGCGGCAAATACTCCGTAGGCGATAATATCAATATGGCTGTACCGCTGGCGTCCATGCGGGCCGTCCGGCCATTGCGGTGGGTGAAGACCTCTTCTGTTGGTGGCAGGTGGTAATGTATGATATACCGGATGTACGGAATATCTAATCCACGGGATGCCAGGTCGGTAGTTACCAGCACATTAGCGCTGCCATTTTTGAACTTGCACAGGGCACTGTCGCGCTCCTGCTGCTCCATGCCGCCGTGGTAAAATACATTCATGATACCCTTGTCCTTCATTTTCCGGCTCACTAGTTCCACATCTTGCCTGTGATTGCAGAATACAATAGCAGAACGGTTGTTGGCCATGCACAGCAGGTTATAGAGTACATCAGCTTTATCTTTTGAAGGGGATAATATCTTCTGTATTTCCAGCAGTTTATCATCCGCTTCATTGCCCGATACGAAATCGAGTTTCTCATATTCATCAAAATGAACAAACTCGGGTATTGCTACGGCTTCGGTAGCTGAAGTGAGTATCCTTTTCTTAAGATTGGGCAATGAGTCAAGTATAAATCCTACTTCTTCCAGGAAGCCCAGTTCCAGCGTTTTATCAAATTCATCCAGCACCAGCGTTTCTATACTGTCCAGGTTAATACTCTCCCTGCGTATATGGTCGCCCAGGCGGCCGGGGGTGCCTACTATCACAGCGGGCTGCTCTACCAGGCTTTGTTCCTCTATCTCCCGCTTGTGTCCGCCATAGCAACTCAAAACCTTTAACCCTGTACCCATTTGCCGGAATACCGACTCTATCTGCGTAGCCAACTCGCGTGAGGGAACGACTATCAGCGCTTGTGTATTCTTGCTGGCGATATCTATCTGTTGTAACACAGGCAGCAGGAACGCCAGTGTTTTACCCGAACCTGTTGCCGAGAGCAGCAGCACGTTATCATGCTCTTTATTGGCTGCTATGGAAGCTTGCTGCATTTCATTCAGCGCTTCTATATCCAGGCTAGCCAGTATCTTATCTATGGGGAAATTATCCTTTTGCATCACTGCAAAAATACAAAATAACGGATATAACCTGTTTTATTATATCGGCCCTGTTTTGGCTGACAGGCAGATATTCGTTACATTCAAAGCTCACATGGGTTTTATGGAAGAGTTAATTGCAACCAGGCGGCACCTGCATCAGCATCCGGAATTATCGGGCGAAGAGCAGGAAACACAGCGATATGTGCTGAATTTATTGACGGAATTGGATACGGACACAATCACCCCGGTGGCGGGCACAGGCATCCTGGTGCAGTTCAACGGCAAGAGCAAAGGGAAGAATATACTTTTCAGGGGCGATATGGATGCCTTGCCTATTGAGGAAGAAAACGACTTCGCTTACCGCTCTGTCAACAAGGGCGTATCACATAAATGCGGGCACGATGGACATACAACCATTATGTACGGGCTGGCGAAACACTTTGCTACCAACCGGCCTGAATATGGAAATGTGTATATCCTCTTCCAACCTGCTGAAGAGGTTGGTCGGGGTGCGAAGGGGGTAGAAGACAGCGGCATACTTGATTCACTGGATATAGACCTGGTATTTGCCCTGCACAATGTACCTTCTTACCCGTTGCATCAGATAGTATGCAGGGTGGGCAGTTTTACACCCAGTGTCACAACATTGATAGCATATTTTAAAGGATATACCTCTCATGCTGCCGAGCCCTGGCACGGGCGCAACCCCGCCGCGGCCATGAGCAGCTATATGCTGGATGCACTGAATTATAATATGGAAGATGGCGAGCAACATCATTTCATCACCATAACGCCGGCATACATGGAGTTGGGCAGCATCGCATATGGTACATCAGCAGGAGAGGGTTCAGTGCACCTCACCATAAGGGCAGACACCAATGAGCGCCTGAGGGGTGCAGTAGATAAGATAACACAGCTGGCGAAGCAGAAAGCAGAACAACACGGGCTAAACATACATTTTGAAGAGCAGGAAATATTTGAATCGAACCAAAACGCACCGGAAGCTGTTAGCCTGGTAGAAGCTGCGGCAGCGGAGTTGGGGTTATCATATCATGATAAAGATGAACCATTCCGCTGGGGTGAAGATTTCGGATTGTTTACCAACAGGATCAAAGGAGCCATGTTCGGCATAGGCTCAGGAGAGGACTGCAAGCCACTGCACCACCCGGCTTACGACTTTCCCGATGAGATACTGGGGAACGCAATTGATATGTTTATAACTATACAGAAAAAGGCACAGGAAAAATGAAGGATTCTTCAGTGATAATACTGGACAAGGGAGCAATGCGTAACAACTGGGATTTCCTGAGGTCCTATTTTGGCAACGAGATAGTAATAAGCGCTGTAATAAAAGGAAATGCTTACGGACATGGTATAGATACCTATGTGCCCCTGGCCGAAAGCTGTGGCGTGAATCATTTTTCTGTTTTCAATGCAGGAGAGGCATACAGTGTATATAAAGTAGCTTCGCCCGGCACTACCATCATGATAATGGGCGCTATGGATAATGATGACCTGCGATGGGCAATAGAACACGATATCGAATTTTATGTATTCGATATGGAGCGGCTGGAAGCGGCTGCAAAAGAAGCCGCAAGCCAGGGCAAAAAAGCCATAGTACATATAGAAGCAGAAACCGGCATGTACCGCACGGGGTTTGATATACAGCAAATACCGCAGCTGATAGAAAACCTGAAACAATACAAAGATCATATCCGTTTCAAAGGACTGTGCATGCACTTCGCCGGCGCGGAGCACATAAGCAACTACCTGAGG
>DATCSV010000394.1:0-4899 GCA_036568285.1 Flavipsychrobacter sp.
TAGCCTGTAGTATAGAGAAGGCCGTATTGTTGAGGAACTGGTAGTTGTTCTTTACTTCAAGGTAAGTACGGCCTGTAGCCTTGACATTTTCTACCTGACGCATATGGTTCCATAGCCAGATGCCATCGCCGAAGCCATCTAGCAATAAACCACCAGTATTGGTAGCGAAGTTTATCAATTGCTCGTCAACAGTTTTGTTTTTGTTTTCGCCACAGAGTATTACAGGGCATTGGATGTGCTGTTGTTGCAACTCAATAAGTACCCGCCTTACTGATGCCAATGTATGAATGCATTTGCTGGCAATACATAATACAACGCCTTCAGCACCAGTTAATTTTGACAGTAACTGTTGTATCACCTTCCAATCCACATCCGCATTGGTAAAAACGAAATGCTTATGTTTTAAGTCGTCGTTGTATTGCAGGTATTCATTCACCTGGAACAGCGGATGGCATTTAGCTTTATCTTCTGCCTGTTGCCATGTGGCGTAGTCGCATATTACCTGTAAGGTGCCGGGCAGGTGGAAGTCCAGTAGCTTATTGCCTGTATATATATAGTCTGCGGCAGCATCGCCTATGTTCCATTTATCCGTGGCTTCATCGTAGCGGTAGCCAATAGCGGCCAGGTCTGCAGCGGCAATATCTTCTGCCTTCATATAGTCTGCTACTACTACCGGCACATGTCCGCTGCCGATGTTTCCCACTTCTTTGGTACTGTGGCGCCTGTACTCAAAAGGATTGTAAGGCAGTGTTGTTCTTTCCTGATCTGTTAATGGCTGAATGGGGGTGTGCTTCTCCCGGCCGGTGTAGCGCGACACAATATCTTTGCATACCGGTATTTCAAATTCGGGGTCTTCCGTCAGTGATACCCGTATGGTATCGCCTATGCCGTCCTCCAGCAAAGTGCCTATGCCTATAGCGCTTTTGATGCGCCCGTCTTCGCCATCGCCTGCTTCAGTTACACCCAGGTGCAGCGGGTAACATTCGCCAAACTCTTCATCCATCTGCTTCACCAGTAGCCTGTATGCCTGCACCATCACCTGTGGGTTGCTCGATTTCATGCTCAGGATGATCTGGTGATAGCTTTCATCCCGCGCTATGCGCAGGAACTCCATAGCGCTTTCTACCATTCCTATGGGTGTATCTCCATAGCGGCTCATAATACGGTCACTGAGGGAACCATGATTGGTACCAATGCGCATAGCCGTGCCGTGTTCCTTACAAATCCTCACCAATGGTGTAAACCTGTCCCGGATACGGTCTATCTCGGAAGCATAAGCAGCATCTGTATATTCTATAAAGTCAAACTTCTTTTTATCGATATAATTACCCGGGTTCACCCTTACCTTTTCCACTATACGGGCGGCTATCTCTGCGGCATTGGGGGTGAAGTGTATGTCGGCCACCAGTGGGGTATGATACCCCCTATCGTTCAGTATCTTTTTGATAACGGCCAGGTTCTCAGCTTCTTTCTTGCTGGGGGCGGTAATACGCACCAGTTCGGCACCGGCCTCAATACAGCGGATGGTTTGTGCCACGGTGGCTTCGGTATCCATAGTGTCGGTGGTGGTCATGGTTTGTATACGAATGGGGTTGCCATTGCCCAGCAGCAAATTACCTATGCGTACTTCCCTTGTTTTCAGTCTTGTATATTCCGTCAGCGAATGGCAGTATTTCCCCTTCATATATCGATGCAATAAGCCCTGCAAAGGTAGCCAAAGCGAGCTAAGTGCGAAGGCCTCCTTATCTGCAATATTGTTAATTATATGATTTTTTAGCATGATTGTTGACAAAAACAAAATATACACGCAGGGGGCCAATACTATGTTTTTCTCACAAACAGTAGTATTTTAGCAACGAATAAGGAATTACATGCAATACGAGATAAAACATTTCGGCAAATTTAAATACGTAGAAGAGGGTGAGGGTGAACCATTGATATTATTGCATGGATTATTCGGCGCGCTCAGTAATTTCAAAGATCTCGTCGACCATTTCAAACTCACACACAGGGTCATCATTCCCATGCTGCCCCTGTTCGACCTCTCTTTGCTGGATACATCAGTATCGGGGCTGGCCAAGCATGTGCAGAAGTTTATTGATGCCCGCAAGCTGGACCAGGTACATCTCCTGGGTAATTCACTCGGCGGCCATGTGGGGCTGGTTTATACCCTCGGCAATCAAAGCAAAGTAAAGACCATTACACTTACCGGCAGTTCCGGCCTTTTTGAGCACGGTATGGGTGAAACCTACCCCAAGCGCGGAGATTATGACTACATCCGCAAGAAGACCGAACTCACTTTTTATGACCCTAATACGGCTACCAAAGAACTGGTGGACGAGGTGTATGGTATCGTCAACAACAGGCTGAAAGCCCTGAAGGTCATATCGCTGGCGAGGTCGGCAATAAAGCACAACCTTGGCGACGAATTGAATACGATCACTGTACCTACCTGCCTGATATGGGGCCTGAACGATACTATAACGCCGCCAATGGTAGCAGAAGAGTTTCAGAAGCTGATACCCAACTCTGAGGTGCACTGGATAGACAAGTGCGGTCACGCCCCAATGATGGAGGTACCGGTTGAGTTCAATAAGATACTCGATGGCTTCCTGGCCAGGCACAAGGGCTGAGATTTTAACGGGTTTCTTTAGCCTGTGTGCAAATAATGCCTGACCTTTGCAGGGCGGGGCATTTTGCAGGATATCTGAAAAAATCAAGCTAAGCCATGTCTATACAAAAAATAATCACATACGATATACCCACCATACTGCCTACAGACACAGGTGATACCGCCCTGCGCCTGATGGAGGAGCACAACGTACAGCAAATACCCGTGGTAGCTGAGGAACAGTACCTGGCCCTGGTAAAGGAACAGGACATGCTGGAATGGGATACACCGGAAAAACCCATCAGTGAGTCGGATTTCCTGCGGTATAGCCCCACGGTTTTTGGCGGTGGACATGCTTATGAGGCTATGCGCCTGATGTATAACCAACACCTGGGGGTATTGCCTGTAACAGACGAGCAGAACAAGTACCTGGGCAGTATTACGCTGGAGTCGCTGATGACGTGGCTGGCAGAGCACTGCGGAGCGGATAGTCCCGGCGGGGTAATAGTGCTGGAGCTGAACCCGCTGGACTATAGCCTGGTGCAGATAGCCCGCATCTGCGAGAGCGAGGATATATCCATACTGACTACCGCACTGTACACCAACCGTGCTACCAACAAGCTGGAGCTGACCATAAAGACCAACCGTACCAACCTGGAGCTGCTGGCCGCCACCTACGAGCGCTATGGCTATACGGTGAAAGAAATATATGGCGAGCGCAGCAACCGCGATGATATGATGGACCGCTACAACCTGCTGATGACCTACCTGAATATGTAATACAGACGATGATAGCTATAGACAACATACTGGTGAGCGATGAGATAGTGGAGGAGCAGTTTGTATGCGACCTGACCAAGTGCAAAGGCGGCTGCTGTGTAGACGGCGACTGCGGCGCACCCCTTACCGAAGAGGAAACGAAGCTGGTAGCTGAGAATTACCCCAAAGTGAAACACCTGCTGCACATAGACTATATCAATGAGGTAGAGCGCACGGGCACTCATACCATAGATGATGAGTATGGCTATGTGACACCTACCCTCAATGGTGGTGTATGCGTATATGCCTATACCGACTTTGGCGGTGTGGTGAAGTGCAGCTTTGAAAAACTGTACCGCGAGGGCAAAATCGACTTCCCCAAGCCGATAAGCTGCCACTTGTACCCCATAAGGGTAAAGAAGAGCAAAGACTTTGAAGCGCTGAACTACTCGCCGCGCAAAGTGCTGTGCGCACCCGCCTGCAAGCTGGGCCGCAAGCTGAAGGTGCCTGTATACCAATTCCTGAAAGGGCCACTGGTGCGCGCGTATGGCGAAGAGTTTTATGACGCACTGGATGCCACCGCCAAAATGATGGCTGACAAAAAATAAAAGAACTTCATGGTTTTATAATTCCTTGCGCAGGCGCGCTACAGGAATGTTCAGTTGCTCGCGGTACTTGGCTACGGTACGGCGTGCTATATTATAACCCTTTTCCTGCAACATATTGGTCAACTTCTCGTCGCTGTAGGGCTTGCGTTTGTTTTCGTTTTTAATGATGTCGTTGAGAATATTCTTCACCTCGCGGGTAGACACTTCTTCCCCATCGTCATTTTTCAGTGCCTCTGAGAAGAAGTACTTAAGCTTGAATGTGCCAAATTCTGTCTGCACATACTTGCTGTTGGCCACACGCGATACGGTGGATACATCCAGCGCTGTGATCTCGGCAATGTCTTTGAGTATCATGGGGCGCAGGGTAGTTTCATCGCCCGTGAGGAAGAACTGCCGCTGGAATTCTATAATGGCCTGCATGGTTTGCAGCAGGGTGTGCTGGCGCTGCTTGATGGCATCGATAAACCATTTGGCGCTGTCCAGCTTCTGTTTGATGAACATCAGCGCCTCTTTTTGCCGTTTGTCCTTCTTGTCGCCGCGGTCGTAGGCCTGCATCATTTCCCTGTAGCCTTCAGACACGCGCAGCTCCGGGGCATTGCGGGCGTTGAGCGACAGCTCCAGCTTGCCGTTATTGTTGTATATAAAAAAGTCGGGCAGGATATAACTCTCCGCCTTGCTGACCACAGCAAATGCCGAGCCGGGCTTGGGGTTCAGCTTCAGTATCAGGTTGATGACCTCCTTGAACTCCTCGTTATCCAGGTCCAGGTGCTTCTGTATCTTATCGTAGTGTTTTTTTATGAACTCATTGAAGTACTTATCTATCACCCTGATGGCAGCGGTCACCGGCTTGGTGCGCGGCTCTATACGCTCCAGTTGCAGGCGCAGGCACTCTTCCAGGCTGCGGGCGGCCACGCCGGGGGG
>DATCSV010000395.1:0-5408 GCA_036568285.1 Flavipsychrobacter sp.
TTGTAACTCCGTCGACACTTATAGCCACACTGCAACAGACCAACCCTTTGAAAATGGACTTTGATATACCCGACAGGTATCGTGGAAATGTAGCTGCAGGCAAAGACGTCATGTTTTCAGTAAGCGGGATAAAGGACACCCTGACGGGCCGGATAATAGCCGTAGACCCGGGCGCTGACAATGTAACACGTACTATAAGGGTGCGTGCCATAGTGAACAATACGGGAGACAAGCTTGTAGCCGGTTCTTTTGCACGGGTAATGGTGCCACTGGAAAGTGACAGCAGCGCCATACTCATTCCCTCTCAATCGGTGATACCCACTACCAAGGATAAGCTGGTGGCGGTAGTGCGCGGTGGCAAGGTGAGCATGACGAAAGTGCAACTAGGCACACGTACCGCTGATAAGGTAGAAGTACTGGCCGGCCTCAACCCCGGCGACACCATACTGACTACAGGCCTGATGCAGGCCAAGGATGGCATGGATGTGGTGGTGACGGGGCTGTAGTTTGGTCTGAGTTGCAAGCGTGTTCATTATCCTTTTGCAATTAGAATCCTGTTTGCAAAACGTCTTTCATTGTTGAGTTCGAGATACCCTACGGAACATATCGAACAGCCTAGGTAAGCCAACCAGGAAGAAATAAATAAAAAGAGGATGCCGTTTGAGCATCCTCTTCACTTGTGCGGCAGAGGAGATTCGAACTCCCACGCCCTTGCGAGCACAACGACCTCAACGTTGCTTGTCTACCAGTTTCAACACCGCCGCGTGGTTTTTCAACCGGAGTGCAAATGTAATCGCAATTTTAGTTTTCTCAAAAATATATAGCCTACCGCCTGAGAATAATGCGGAAGGTAGTACCCTTCCCTACATCCGTACTCTTCACCACCAGCGAACCATGATGGTATTTCTCAATGATCCGCTTAGACAGGGACAACCCCAATCCCCAACCACGCTTTTTGGTGGTAAAGCCGGGGTTGAATATTTTCTTTACCTGGTGGCGGGGAATGCCCTTACCTGTATCTGACACATCTATGCGTACCTGTTGTGGCGTATCTTCCACTGATATGTGGATATTCCCTTTGCCCTCCATCGCATCCAGTGCATTGCGCATCAGGTTTTCTACTACCCAGTCCAGCAAGGGGCCACTGATATTCACAGGTACTTCTTTATCCGGTTCATCCATAGTAATATTTACTTTGGAAGGTGCCCTTTTCTGCATATAGTCCACCATATTTCTCAGCCGGTAGCGGATGTCTTCCTCCTCCAGCACAGGTGCGCTACCCACCTTGCCAAACCTGTCGGCCACCAGCTTCAGCCTGTCCAGGTCTTTTTGCATTTCTATAAGCGCATCGGCGTTATTATGGTCCTCTTTCAAGATTTCCAGCCACCCTTCTATGGAACTGAGTGGTGTGCCCAACTGGTGAGCTGTTTCTTTTGAAAGTCCCACCCATACCTGGTTTTGGATAGACCTGTGTGCCGAGCTCAGAGCTATAAGTACCACAATGAGGAACAGGAAAATAATCGCCAGCTGTACATAAGGGAAATACCGCAACTGTGTGAGCAGGTAGGATTCGCCATAATACACATAGTGCTTACCTAACCCGTAACCCAGTTCGGCCTCAATAGGTGGCCTAGTTCCTTTAAACTCTTCCAGCTTGCGCTTAAGGTAGTCGGGGTCGCGCCTCACTTTGGCTGTGTCCAGGTTGTTATATTGATTGATATTCCCTTGCTCGTCAACGGCAATAAACGGGATTGTAGTATTCTGCGAAACAAATGTAGAGGCAAAGGTCAGGTCCTGGTCAGACGATTCATTATCCGCTATTATCTTGATGCCTTCGGCCACCTGCACCATTTTTTTGCGTTCTTCGTCAGCCAGTTTAGCCGCCAGTTGGCTGGTATAATACAGCGATGCACCTACGATACAAAAAGCCGCAAATATTAAATATGTTTTCCAATTAAGATACTGACGCATAACACAATGTACATACAACGAAATGACTATAAAAATATTATGATTTTGAGGGAATATCTACTATTTTTGTCAGCGCAAACACTGCGTTTAATGGAGATGCACAACTACAACGAGGAAAACCAGCTGGACAACCCGGCAGACATAGAACTGAATAAGCCGTCAAAATCAAGGTTTTTATTCTTATTATTCTTTTTCGGGATTTTCATCTTTGCATGGGCCGGTTGTTACAACCTGTACGAACATGGCTACGAGAGCAATAAAGACGTTGAAGTACCCGACAATACTAAGTATAATCCAACATACAAATAGTCATTCGCCCAGGCAATGATTGTTTGTACCAATGATACCGCTGTTGTTATTCTCAGCTATAACGGGAAAAAATGGCATGAGCTTTTTCTGCCCCTGATAGCGTCAGAAGCGGCAACGGGTTACGATGTCATTGTAGCAGATAATGCATCTACGGATGATACCCTGCAATACGTGCAGGAGAACTTTCCAACTGTAAAAACGCTGCAGATAACCCTCAACAGGGGCTTTTCTAACGGCTATGCCGAGGCGCTGAAACAGGTACAGGCAAAATACTACATACTACTTAGCGCCGATTTTGAAGTAACGGAGGGATGGTTTCCGCCGCTGCTTAATGCTATGCAGCGCTATACCGGCCTGGCCGCATGCCAACCTAAAATAAGATACTGGCGCGAGCGGGAATACTTTGAATATGCAGGTGCAGCCGGTGGTTTTATGGATAACTACGGTTACCTGTTCTGCCGTGGCAGGATATTTACCGAACTGGAAAAAGACCACGGCCAATATAATGACGATATAGAGGTGTTTTGGGCATCGGGCGGCTGCTTTATGGTGCGTGCCGACCTGTACCACAAATATGGTGGTTTGGACCACGACCTGTATGCACATATGGAAGAAGTGGACCTGTGCTGGAGGCTGAAAAATGCCGGGTATAAAATTGGCTATGTGGCGGGCTCTACCGTATACCACGTAGGCGGCAGTGTTATCAGCTACGGCAGTCCGCAGAAGCTGTTTTACAACTTCCGCAACAACCTGATATTGCTGCTGAAAAATGAGAAGACCAGCCGCCTGCTGTGGTTATTCCCACTACGTTTCATGCTGGATGGTGTGGCAGGAATCCGGTTGTTACTGACGGGCAATTTCAAGGAAACCTTCACTATCGTCAGGGCGCACTTTAGCTTTTATGGCAGCCTGGGCAAGTGGCTGAAACGCCGCAGGCAGTACAAGAAACTGGTAGCCCACCGCAATGAATCGGGCCGTATGAAGGGCAGCATAGTATGGCAGTTCTTTGTGCTGCGGAAGCGTAGCTTCCCCAAGCTGAACTGGCAGCCGGATAAGCTTCAATAGATAATCCTTCCGTTTTACCGACATTTTCCGTCCGTTTACCGACAACTGTTCCGTTTTTACCTAATACCGTTTCCATACGGTGGAGAGGTTATATACTTTTGCATTAACATTTTAAACAAACAAATATGGACCGAGTACGAAAGCGACATATGCACCCGGGGCATCACGGAGGAGATAAGCGGTGGTTTGGTTTTGCCCTGTTGATGGTGGGACTGTTTATACTACTCAGGAAGCTTAACTTCTTTGATATAGAATGGCACGACGCCTGGCCCTGGATGATAATAGCCCTTGGCATGTTTATAGCACTGAAGAGTAAATTCAGAAATAATGCCTGGTGGATATTAACAATAATAGGGGTATCGCATCTTATACCTGTCTTCTACATAGGAGACGTATCGTCGAAAGCCCTACTGATACCGGCGGTGCTCATTGTATTGGGTTTGGTCATCATATTCAGACCGGCGCGAAAAAAAAAGCTGTGGGACGACCGCTGCGGGAACAATATACGTACGGTAACCAGCAATGATAGCACCCTGAATGTTGACGTTACCTTTGGCGGGCATAAAGAGGTGGTGACTTCCAAGGACTTTAAAGGCGGTAGTATATCTGCCACATTTGGAGGAGCGGAAATAAACCTGATGAATGCCGACAGTACAGATAAAACCATAAGCCTGAACATGAAAGTAGCTTTTGGTGGCGTAGAACTGATAGTACCATCGCACTGGCAGATAAATAATGAAATAAGCGCGACTCTGGGAAGCGTGGAAGATAACAGGAATATATACACACAAGGAGGCAACGAAGAGAAAACGACATTGGTGCTGACGGGAAGTTGCAGCTTTGGTAGCATTGAGATAAAATCATACTAAGGACACAACAGAACAATATATGAGACCATACGCAGCACAGATCATTTATTCAATAAAATGCGCCGGCGAATTTACCGGCCAGTACGAAGAACAATGGCGCCTGGTATTTGCCTCTGACGAATCGAACGCGGTAGCACAGGCTAAAGAAATAGGCGGGCAGGAAGCATCTATCTTTGTAGACCGGCATGGCAGAACAATCTGCTGGGAAATGATAGCTATAAAAGATGTTCGCGAAGTGGAACTGGGGCATGGGGCATTGCTTACCTCTGCAGTAATAGATGTAACTACCATTCCGGACCCGGTGTGGGCGCAGGAAGCCGTATAAAAAATATAAGCTATTGCCGGTACCAGCCAGAAATATGATATGGTTATTGCCGCTTTCAGCCTTAATGGCTGCGGGCGGCCATTTCATTTTCCTCTACTATGTATATCATATTGACATTACCCTGGCCGCTTGCGACAGCGTCATTTCCGTACTCACGCTATCGTTGTCATTATGGGCATTGGGATTGGCTATCAAGTTCTACCCTACCAACGTCAGTGTAACACTCTACAGCCTGCTTATTGCTATATTCTTCAGTTTCTCTACCGTATTTGCCAGCACCGCCCTCATAAGGTGGTGGACAGAAACTACCGATAAAGATTACCTCTTTTTCCTGGAGCATTCGGGGCCGGTGCGGTATATTATATATTGGTTGCTATGCAGCTGGGTATCCACTTACCTATCCATGAGTAAAAGGATAAACACACAGGAGCAGAAATTTAAGCAGCAGGCAGATGCCACCGCTTTGCTGAAAGAGGCAGAACTGTTTAAACTAAGACAGCAATTACAACCACACTTCTTGTATAATTCGCTTAATTCCATTAGCGCACTTACGATGATAGAACCAGGCAAAGCGCAGGAAATGATCGGATTGCTATCCGACTTCTTGAGAAACTCGGTGCAACGGGAAACACAGCATAAAGTACCGCTGAAAGATGAACTGGACTATTTAGGTAAATACCTGGCTATAGAGTCAGTACGGTTTGGTGACCGGCTGAATGTGAATGTGAGCAACAACGCAGAAACAGAAGCCCATATACCACCCTTCTTGCTGCAGCCGCTGATTGAGAATGCCATTAAATTCGGACTATATGGAAATACAGGTAAAGTAACTATTGCCGTCGATATAGTCATACATGATGGCATGCTTG
>DATCSV010000396.1:0-14569 GCA_036568285.1 Flavipsychrobacter sp.
TTCTTCATAACCTGTAAAAATACAACACCCACAGTTTTGGGGGCTGTGGGTGTATATATACTAATTGTTAGTTTTATTTCTTAGCTGTCATTTCTTTGATGATCTTCTCATTGGCGCGCTTTTGTTCTGCTTCGCCGGGACCACCTTTAGATACTTCCATTGCTTTGTTGGCAGCAGCAATAGCTTCGTCCTTCTTACCCAGTTTGGCAGCTATCTTAGCTTTCAGGTGCCACATCCAATAAGCATCAGTGCGTGTTTCCAGCGCCTTGCCTACATAATCGTAAGCTTTGTCCAGGTTTTGGTTGGTCTCGTAGTAATAAGATGCAGCCTGGTAGTAAGGTATGCTTGGCGTTTCAACATTCTTTACAATGTCCTTAGCTATACGGTCTGCGTTGTTGACTTTTACAGGAACCACCACTTTCGTGTTTTCCCATTTCAATACAATGTCGCAGCTGTTGAACGTGATGTCAGCGACTTCCATCGTAAAGGTTTCTATCTTATTATTAATAGCAGATGGCTTTACCTTAAAGCGTGCAACATCCTTATCGGTGCTGTAGCCCATTGCGCCCCAGTTACCCAGATCAGTGTTGAGTATAACAGTCCACTCTGCAGCACCCGGTATAGTGTAGAAAGAATATGTGCCGGCTTTTACATCTACGCCACCGATGTTGAAGTCTTCGCCAACAGTCAGTTTGGTAGAAGCGTTAGCTCCTGTACGCCATACTTCGCCATAGGGCACCAGGCCACCGAACACCTTACGGCCACGAATAGACGGGCGGCTGTATTCGATTTGTATTTCAGAAACAGAAAACTGCTGTGTAATTTTAGCAGTAGGACTCAAAGAAGGCAGTTTCAGCCCCTGTGCAAATGATGCGGTAGTGATACCGGCTAAAAATAATAATGCGAGTGTAACGTATTTCATAACAATTATTTTTTAGATGGAATATCGACAAAAATAGGCTTCATTCATGTAGCGACAAAAAAGTATTTGCTTATAGGGGCTTATTAATTCTTAAATGAGCCGAGAGCGAACTATGCCGTTGCCATACGCCGTCTAGCTCTGAGCGACAAAATCCCGGATTATGTCAATTCCTTAATGATAGCCGAGTGTTGCGGGTATTGCTGTATCAATTGCTCGCGTTCTGCCAGTTCAAAATCCTGGAAGTCAAATCCCGGGGCTACGGTACAGCCGCAGAGTGTATATCCGCCTTCTTCTTCCACCCTCGAGCCAAACCAGCTTCCTGCCTGTATAATCACTTGTGGATTCTCACCACTATCTATATTTTTACCCAGCAGATGCTTTACCATTTGGCCGTCTATACGTATTTCATAAACACAAAGACTGCTGCCATCGTAAAAATGCCATACTTCATCAGAAGCGATTCGATGAAAGGCCGAGAACTGCCCGTACTCCAGCAGAAAATAAATGCTGGTAGATACTGACCTGCTACCCTTGTGTGCGGGTTTTAACACTTCTTTGGGCAATACATGTTGCGATCTGTATATCTCCCTGAAAGAGCCGCCCTCCACGTGGCTTTCGAGATTCAGCTTATCTTTCCAATACTGTGCGTTGTATTCCATTGCCATGCTGCAAAGCTATAAGATTTGTTAAATAGACATAGTATAACACCCATGTAGGTTTGAGTGGCATATTTGTTGTTTTACTTTTAGCATACTAAAGCTTCATACAATGCTCACAAGAATAATAATGGCCACAATTGCGGTAAGTACACTTTTCATCAGCTCGTGCGTGAAGAAAGAATACTATACCGTAGAACCACCTGCTGAGCCCAAAGGGCCCCAATACTATTCTATATTTGATGACGAGTTTAATAATAACATCAACAACTGGACATTCAGCGACCCGGGCAATGCTGCTTATGTTACATTGGTGAACAGTTGGCTGAAATATACCTACATGCCACCTAACGATGGCACCAATACAGTAGCCATCAACACAGGCGCGAAACTGCACCGCAATTTCCTTGTGCAAACACGTATTCGTTCTGACTATGCTATGGGCCTCTGTTTTGGTGTTTCAGACAATGACTATGGCTACTCTTTCTTCATAGACAACGATGGGTATTTTGCTGTATACAAAGAAGGCACTGCGAATGAAGGCGTACAAACCCTTATGGACTGGCAGGAAAGTGAGGCAATATACCGCAATGGCTGGAACGATGTTGAATTTGAACAAATCGGGAATTACTGGACAGGCTATATAAACGGTGTGAAAGTGTTTGAAATACCCGCCAGAAACCTTGGTGGAAACAAAATAGGCTATATCGTACTTGCCGGCACCACAGGTTATGCCGATTACCTGACTGTGCAGTGGTAACGGCGGGATATTTGTATCTTAGCTGTAAGAAGTAACTAAACAGGCAGGCATATGAGTGACAATGGAACGAACAGCAAACCCAAAAATGTAGTAAACAACCCCGTTTCAAAAGAAGAGCGCTTTTTCCTGGAAGGTCCACACTCCCGTTGGGCAGAATTCAAGTTCATTTTCAAAGTAATGCGTGAATTCGTACGCGGGGCACGAAAGTTGCATTTTATAGGCCCTTCCGTCACCGTGTTTGGTTCAGCCCGTTTCGATGAGAAACATCCGTACTACCAACAAGCGATGGAAATAGGAAGGCGTATCGTAGGGCTGGGCTTTAACGTTATGACAGGTGGCGGTCCGGGTATAATGGAGGCAGCCAACCGTGGAGCTAAGGAAGCAGGTGGCCGCTCTGTAGGTTGCAACATCATACTGCCACACGAGCAAATGCCCAACGACTACCTGGATATATGGGTGGAAATGGATCTGTTCTTCGTGCGCAAAGTACTGTTGTCCAAATACTCCTATGCATTCGTGGTGCTGCCTGGCGGCTTTGGTACCTTAGACGAGTTTTTTGAAGCTCTCACGCTGATCCAGACGAACAAAATGGAACGCTTCCCTATAGTACTGATGGGCAAGGACTATTATAAGTTTATAGATGAACATGTAAAGCATATGATAAAGGAAGGCACTATCGGCGCTGAAGATGCCAAACTGTTCATCTTTACCGATTCAATTGACGAGGCTATGGCGCATATACAGAAATATGCGGTAGAGGGTTTTGGACTCAAAAAGAGAAGAGTAGTGAAGCCTATGCCGGTTCTTGGCGAACGTGCAGGTTAACTATGCATACTTGATGATCATTGCCTCCAGCACGTTAATAACATCTCCGCATTTGTTATTTAGCTGTAGCAGCATATTGTAGTGGTCAGATAACTTTATCATGTCCACCGTATTTGTTTCCACGTCAAAAATACCTGTAAGAGCTTTGGTAATAATACTGTCGGAAATATTTACGTTGTCGCGCATTTGCTCCAGGATTGCAATCTGCGCATGCAGTCCCTTCCTGTCATTCAGTCCTTTGATGATTTGGGTCAAGAATTGGATATAAGTCACCAACCTGCCGGCTACTTCCCCTGACACAGCATTGCTCAAGCTGATATCGAAATAGTACGCTTGCTTAGCTGTACCCCACATATAATCGGATATATCATCCAGTGACGACGAAATGAAGTGAATATCCTCCCTGTCGAAAGGGGTGATGAAATTCCTGCCCAGCTCTACAAACAGCTTATGCGTTACCTCATCATTTTTGTGTTCCATCATCTTTATCTTATCCAACAGTGGCTTCCTTAGCTTTCTGTCCTCTGTCCGCAGTTGCTCCTGGAAATAGCCTGCCATCTCACCCAGGTTATCCGCTACCTGCTCAAACAACTCGTAAAACCTCTTGCCGGCAGGTGTAAACAATTTGGATATAACACTCATGACTCACGCTTTATACTCAAAATTAAGCTCTTAACGCCGGCAATAATGCCGGGAAATGATAACTTAACCTTATGATAATACAGATGTTAATGCTAGGGTGTTATATAGAAATTTTCCCTAACTTGCATCCTTGTATGACCAAAAGTGTGGTTATAATTTTATGAGTGAGAATAAATTGAGCCTGGTAAAGTTCGCCCCAAAAGGAACTGACAATTTTCATGACGCGGTAAAGGCAAGAGTGGAAGAGTACTTCAGCAAAAACAACATTTCAAAGCTGCACAACCCCTCGATGGTAGTAAAAACCATAGCCATGCTGGCTATGTATTTTGTGCCGTTTGCATTAATTGTAAGCGGTGTAGCTTCCGTAAATTTGATATTCTTTTATGGCCTATGGATGCTGATGGGCGTGGGTATTGCCGGCATAGGCAGTTCGGTAATGCACGATTCCAACCACGGAGCCTATTCTAAAAACGAATTCGTCAACAGGACACTGGGCTGGTTGCTCAACCTGCTGGGTGGTTACGACCGTAACTGGCGTATACAACATAATGTACTGCACCACACATATACCAACCTTGATGGGCTGGACGAAGATATTGATGCAGGCATACTGCTGCGTATGTCGCCCAATGCCAAACACATAGGTATGCACAAATACCAGCACCTGTACGCCTGGTTGCTGTATGGCATCATGAACATATATTGGGTAACGGTAAAGGACTATAAATGCCTGCTGAAGTACGGTAAAAACGGCATGCTGAAAAAAGAAAAAATCACACTTACGAAGGCGCTGATAGAACTTACAGCATACAAGGTGTTATACTTTGGCTATGCACTGGTACTGCCGCTGTTTTTTGCGGGCGTGGAATGGTATCATGTAGTGCTGGGTTTTGCGGCCATGCATATGGTAGGTGGCCTGTTGCTGGCTTGCATCTTCCAACTGGCGCATGTGATGGAAACATCAGAATATCCAAAACCCGGGGCAAGCAATAAAATGGAAAGCAGTTGGGCTGTGCACCAGTTATTAAACACTGCCAACTTTGCGCCGAACAACAAATTGTTGTCCTGGTATATTGGCGGCCTCAACTTCCAGATAGAACACCACCTGTTTCCGCAGATATGCCACGTGCATTATCCCAAACTGTCTAAGATAGTGGCAGAGGTAGCAGCAGAACACAATGTACCTTACAATGTTCAGCCCACTTTCCGCACAGCACTAAAGCAACACGCATTAATGCTGAAGCAGTTAGGCAATCCTCGCAAAGCGGCATAATTATTCCGTATTTTTTTAATAACTTTCATATCCTCATAAATTGATGATATGAAGAAGTTATATACTGCTGCCATTGCTACCTGCGCATTCACAGCATCTTTTGCGCAAACTAATATGCTGTCTACCAACCCGGTGGCAGAGCAGGTGATGTTGGGCAACTACACCCCCACCACTTACCAGCCTACTGTAGTCATCAGCAAGGCAGCAGCCATCAGCCAGGGTATTATGAACAGCGTTTCTCCGGATTCGCTCAAATCATACCTCGAAGTATTGCAGACTTTTGAAACCAGGCATACTTCATCGGATACCGTTTCCGCAACAAGGGGCATAGGAGCCGCCCGCAGGTGGATTCATAGCAAATTGGAACAATTCAGCGCGCAAAATGAGAACAGGCTTATAGCTTCCTATCTCCAGTTTGACCAACAAATATGCAGTGTAGACCAGCACAGGAATGTATTCGCAGTGTTGCCGGGCTCTGATATTGTTGACAAATCAGTTATCATTATCGAGGGACATTTCGACAGCCGCTGCGAAGATAATTGCGACACTGCCTGCATAGCGCAAGGAATGGAAGACAATGCCAGCGGTACGGCACTGGTGATGGAACTTGCGCGCGTTATGGCTAAGTATAGCTTCAAACATACATTGGTATTTATACTCACCACCAGCGAAGAGCAGGGACTAAATGGTGCACGGGCCTTCGCCAAATACTGCAAACAAAAAGGGATAGAAGTGAAAGGCGTGCTGAACAATGATGTAGTAGGCGGTATCATCTGCGGACAAACGGCCTCTCCTCCCGGCTGTATGGGTGCCGGTACGATTGACAGTACTAATCTGCGTCTTTTCTCGGGGGGCAGCTTCAACTCGCCGCACAAGCAACTGGCACGTTTTATTAAGCTGGAATACAATGAAATGATCAAACCCATGGCGCCCGTACCTATGGTCGTCAACATCATGACACCACTGGATCGCACCGGACGGGGTGGAGACCATATCCCTTTCTACAACGAGTTATACACTGCGATACGTTTCTGCTCGGCCAACGAACATGGCGATGCTGACGTAAGCAATCCTAATTATGTCGACCGGCAGCACACCAGCACAGATGTACTGGGTGTAGACACTGACAATGACCAGGTAATAGACAGTTACTTCATTGACTTTAATTACCTGGCCCGCATGTCGGTCATCAATGGTAATGCAGCCACCATGATGGCGGTTGGCCCCAAAACGCCCACCTTCGACATGTCTATGGACGCGTTGGGCTGCACGGTATACATCACATCTCAAAAACAATATGGTAAATACAGGGTAGCTGTACGCTCTACCACCAACGACTGGGATAGTGTGTACACCATCACAGGTGATTATGGCTATATACATGTCGGCACCACTGGCACACGGTTCGTAAGTGTAGCCTCGGTAGATGGTGATGATATTGAAAGCCTGTTTTCTGAAGAGAAAATAGCAAGCGTGGGCATCAACAATGCGAGCTACGAAAAACAGCCTGTGGAACTGATGCAGAACCATCCCAATCCCTTCGATGGGGAAACAATCATTTCAGTTTTGGCCAACCAGGATATGAAGGGTGCAGATGCCTACATCTCTATTGCTGATATAGCAGGTAAGGAAATCAAGCGGTTGAATATAACCCTCAGCCCCGGCATGAACGAAGTAATGTATGAGCATGGGTATAATGTCACCGGCACTTTCACCTACACATTAGTCGTCAACGGGCAAAAGCTGCAGACAAAGAGAATGGTGTTTGCGAATTAAGCCGACAGCACATAAACCTATTTTTCGTTAGCCGGATACAACCATCTAAATGCATTCAACACCGCCTGGTGGCCAGCGGTAGCGTGGTTTTCGTCAGGCAGGTAATCAAAATACACCCTTATCTTGCCAGATTTGGCACCACTGATCTTTTCTACCAGCTGCTCGGCATATTCTTCCATTGCAGGTTCTCCCTGGCGGACTGTACCCTCTTTGCCTACCCCCACATATACAGAAGTCTGCACCGCATAATCATCTTTCAGCATGGCAGGATTTCTCTTCAGCAGGCCGCCATCGTCCCACCAAAGGCTGGGACTGATAATAATGTATTTGTCGAACATCATTGGGCGGGTAAACAGTATTTCCGTTGCCAACAGGCCTCCCAACGACTGGCCTATTATTGTAGTCTCGTCACTTGAAGCATACTTTCCGTTAATGAAGGGTTGTACTTCCTGTTCTATAAAATCTATGAACCTGGCGGAGCCTCCTCCTGTTGGCACCAGCTCCTTATCCTTTGCGCTTCGTGAGGAGTACGTAAAATCCCGTTTCCTGTCTATATTGGCAATACCTACTACTATTGACTTAGGCGTTCTGTCTACCCACGAAAAATTGTTGTATTGCACAATACCCGCCACATGTATAAAGTCTTCGTCCGCCGAACCATCCAGCAGGTATATAACCGGGTATCGCACACTGGTGTCATACCCCTCAGGCAGGTAAATGTTGAGTTGTCTGCGTTCGTCCAGTATGTCTGAATACAATTCTTCGGTATAGCCCAGCAAAAATGGTTTAGCGCTATTGCTTTGAGCATGCACACATATGGGAGCCAGCAATAGTATTAGAATCAACCTGATTAACATCTGTGCAAAATACTACATCCTCCCCTCTTCCAACCGTTCACGTTTCCGCAATTCATCCCGCTTGCCGAAGTTGTAAGAAAATCCAAGCGACACCGACTGTGTGTTATACATCGTGGAAGAAGAAACGAAAGCATCCGGCTGGTCCATCTCGTAGGTATACCTGTAAGTATAAAACGGGTCTTCTACACTTATTTTCACAGTTGCCGTGTCGTTAAACAAGGTTTTAGCCACATGGGCGTTCAGCCATACTGAGCTACCTGTCATCTGTACCACGCTGCTCCTGTATGGCCCGGCATACCTGGAATGCATGCTGGCCGACCACCCTTTTTTAAATGAAAACTGTGTGTCGATACTGGCGTAAAACTGAGTACCGGTTGCGAATATATGCCCACCATTATAATCTGCCTCAAACTCCGCATAGTGGCCGCCTGCCAATAACCCCAGGTGAAACCAGCTGTTTACCTGGCTGGTATAATTGCCAAACAGGGATAACCTTGAGGTGGTTCCGCTATTGGCGTAAAAATGCCTGCTGACATTGGTAGTATTATCAAATACCAGTTGCTCAATAAAAGTGCCCAATGTTTCCGACCAATTGGCGGTAGTAATAAACCGCCCCTTGAAATTATGCTTCAACTCTACATTATGCGTAAACATAGGCGCTATCATCGGGTTGCCCGTAAATATGTTGTACTGCGACGCGTAAAAAGCAAAAGGGTTCAGGTCGCGGTAGGTGGGCCTGCGTACACGCCTGCCATAATTAGTTTCTACAGTGTGGTCTTCATTTATTTTATAGTTCGCGTATAACGTCGGGAATAGCGAAATATAATTGCGCACAAACTGCATATCCTGTGTCACCTGGTTTCCTGCTGCATAAGTATGTTCCGCACGCAGCCCGGCCTGCAGCTGCAACCTGCCTATAGCTGTTGTGCTGTTGACATATGCAGCACTTATCAACTCTTTGTATAAGAATGCATTTGTCCTCAGTGTATCGTACACCCATTGGCCGTTGGTATATTGTTCAAAACGGTTCTCCTCATCCATAGTCATCAGGTTGCCCTTCAGCCCGCACTCTACTTTTACACTCCCTGCTTTAGTTTCATAGTCTCCCTTTACTATGTACAAGTTCATCTTGTCCAGGATATTATTATCCAATATCAACGGGTCGGGCTCGGGCACTCCGCCTGCGTCATAATTCGTACTCTTTGCTTTCTGGTACAAGTCGCGGCGGTTGATAAAGCAACCTGCATTCAGTTGTAAATTACTGGTACTGTCAATCGTACTTTTCAGGTAGCCATCTAATTCAATATGGCTGCGCTTATGGCCATTCTTATTTTCAGAATAATTATAAATATCCTGCCCTGTGGCATTGTTAGCAATCACCGAGTTGGTCTCATCCCCCTCCCTATTAGTGTGATAGATGCCCTTAGCTGAAAATGACAATGCAGTTCTTTCGTTCATATCATAATCCACACCTGCCTTCAGTGAATAGTCAGGAAATACCTCCTTCCTGAATGCTTCTTCGCTAACGGTTGCCACTGTTTCACCATTCTTCTGCGACTGTGTTTCCCTTTCCGATCTCAAAAACCCTTGCCCCAGGTAGTAGCCAGGGTTAAAGGTATAAGCGAGTTTATTTTTTCTGTACGTGATATTTGTATTGGCCGACACAAAAGGGTATTTACCCTGCTCATAGCTGACATTGGCTACACCACCCCATCCCTGTTTCTTATTCTTGCCTGTCTTAATATTGATGATACCAGAGTTACCTTCCGCATCATATTTTGCTGATGGCTGTGTCATCAGTTCGACCTTGTCCACTTCTGCGGCAGTAACGCCTTTCAGGTATTCCGCTAAATCGCGTCCGACCAGGCGTACAGGTTTGTCGTCTATCGTCACTACTACACCTTCCTTGCCTGTTATGCCTATGGTTCCATCGGCCGCTACCGTCACCCCAGGTATATTATTCAACAAATCCAGAACATTGTTGCCCGCTTTCATATTCTCGCGCACATGTACTATGGTCTTGCCCAACTCTGTTTTGATGATATCCCGCTGTTCAACCACTACCAGCTCCTCCATTTGTATACCGGTGGATTTCAACTTAATCTCCTGTACCTCAGTATTACCTGTCACAAGCAAAGGATGTCTAACCTGCCGATAGCCCAACGCCTGTACGGCCACGATATATTTACCTGATGCGATATTTTCATGCCTGTACTTCCCCTGCTCGTTGGTTTGCACGGTAGCAGTTACTGTGGAGTCTGCCCCATTAAGCAGGGATACATAGGCCATATCAATAGCAGTCCCTTTTTCTGTTTGTATGGTCCCGGTAACACTGTATTGTGCTTTGAGAGAATTGCAGCATACCAATGATGCAGCGGCCAGGATAAAAGCGTATCGTTGTTGCATGTGGTTGGTTTTGTACATTAAATGTAAGCACCATATTAGTACCATTACAACCGACATTCTTATTTAGAATAATTTTAACGTATTGTCTGATTGTTAGGGCTTTCGCAATACCCGCTAAAGAGGTTAGCTACAACACGCCTGTAAGTAAAAGCAGGGCTTTGTCACTAAATGCAACCTCTCCCTATTTTACCTGTGTATTAGCTTGTTTCTTCTGCAAAAAAAGCCCGCACTTAAAAGTGCGGGCTACTAATAATCTGATAATTATATCTACTGCTTACTATTCAGCGTCACTTTCACTACACCTACTCGGCCTGCGTTATCTCTTAACAGTATGAAGTAGTTGCCCGCAGCCATATTGCCCAGGTCTATTTCTTTCCTGCTTACGCCTTGCGCTTCGTCCTGCAACATTGTTTGCCCTATGGCATTGCGAACTTCTATCCTGTAGTTCACAGACTGGCCTTTCCAATCCAGTATCACCTTGTCGGATGTCGGGTTAGGATATACCTCCAGGCCACTTACATCCAGCGAACTGATATCCAGCAACGTGATGCCCAGGATATTTGATGGCTTAGACCAGCATCCCCTGTTATTAGTTACGGCATAATACGAGCCTATCTTAGCCGGGTATGCTTTGCCGTCAGGTCCGTCAGGCATTTCGCCATCCGGGCCAAACCATACAAATGAGCTATCGAAATTGGTAACAATAGTATTGCCGATCAGAGATATTACTGGTGGTACCGGCGTTACAGAACGTACCATTACTAATGGTGCAGAGTACACCGTATCGGGTAAATAACATCCGCCATCTGTCTGGTTGGCACGCACCATTACAATATTACCATCCAGGAAGGTGCTGCTGCTAAACACATTTCCTGTTCCAGCCGGGAAGCCATTAATAATCCATGTATAATCAGGATTAGTACCCAGGTCAACAGCTGTAGCAGTAAACTCAATTAATGAATCCAGGCATCCGGGGTTCTTGCCCTGTGTAATAGCAAATGAAACCGTCGGACGTTTAGCCGTAATAATAGACATCGTTATAAAGTTCGATGTATCCAGCGGATTAGCCACGCAAGAGTCTGTAGCTATCAATACACACTGCACCCTGTCCGTGTTACGCAGAGAATCGGTAACATATATAGGTGTAGTAGCTCCCGTGATAGGAAGTCCATTCACCAACCACTGGAAGGTTGGATTCTTACCTGCGTTAGTTGTATTAGCGCTGAAAATCAGCGGCTTACCCTCACATGCCGGGTTGCCTCCCGTTGTTTGAGCAATTGTAATATCAGCCGTGATCTTCTGGTGTATCACCCTTATCGGATTGGATGTTACAGTTTGAGGGTTGGCACAAGGAGAGTTGGAAGTCATTATCACCCGTACTGTATCTCCGTTAGATAACGTCGAAGTGTTGAACACAGAGTCTGTAGCCCCGGTTACAGATACACCATTTACAGTCCACTGATATGTTGGGGCTGTACCGCCTGTAGTGGGTGTCACTTTAAATTGCAACAGTTGTCCGGCACAACCCGGGTTGGTACCTATGGTCAGATCATTTCTGGCTATAGGCGTTTTGCTGGTATAAGTTATCAAAATACCATTGGAAATAGCAAAACCGGGATTTGAACAGGGTGCCGGAGCGCTCGAATTCATTCTCACCGTTATAGTCTGGCCACCTCTGCCAATCGCTTTAAAAGTAGGGCCCGTAGCGCCGGGTATATCTACACCATTTGAACGCCATTGATATGTAGGTGCACCTCCGGGATTGCTGTTGCTCACAACAGAAAAAGTAACCGTATCGTCTATGCAGGTGGGGTTGGTACCGGCTGTTATTCCTATTGTTACTCCCGGTGCTATAGTAGCCCTTCGCTCTACGCCAATAGTATCTGACAATGTAGAATCCGGACCGCACAACGATGAATAGTACATCTTAACGTACACAGAATCCTTATCAGCGAATCCATTCCACATGAAGCTGTCCACGGTCTGGCCGCTTACCGGATTACCGTTCAGGTACCATTGGTAGCCTATCACGTTAGCTCCGGTAGATGGATTGGCCTTGAAGGTAAGCCAGGTACCGAAACATGAAGGATTTCCGCCGCCGGGAGGATTGGTAAGAGATACTGTAGCACTGCCGGCACTAGAAGCACCGGATATTACTACTTCAAAATCCTCTGTCTGGCCATGCACCCTGTTGCTGCAGGAATCGATATATGAATTTGTCTCATCAGATATCACCCTCAGACGTATCGGTGTGCAACCGGATGCAGTAAATGGTACTGTGAAATTTGCCACATGCAGTGAGCCACCGGACTGATCAACCACGTTCAGGCGTTCGCCCGTGGAGTTTCCTAATATACCATCATTGTTGTAATCAATAAATGCAGCCCCATTATCACTAAATCTTGAAGTAAATGATAAAGTGTAGCTTTTACCCGCCTGTAATGAAATTCGGTGTGCGCAGGTCATATCCCTGTAAGTAACATTGCCATCACCGCCATATCCGCTGGAGGTAACATCTATATAAACCCTGCCACCACCATCAACAACCTTTACATTTCTCGGGCCCGAGTTAAGGTTTGAAGTAGTGTTGGTGATACCCGGCGTACATGCCGATTTCACCGCCGCGATTGGGAGAGAACCTGATGAGGATATTAGAGATGATCTACCTGCCAACAACCCAAAATCGGTAAACCTTACAACCTGACCGGGTGTAAATCTATCGGTACAGTTTGCATAATTCATTATATTCTTTGCAGTTGCGTCGTTGTAGGTATTTCCGGTACATGCATTAGTTTGTCCTGAAAAGCATTGTGTTGCATCAACATCGTAGTGCGGATCAGTATCACAAACCCTATCACCTTGAGTTGCACAAGTAACATTCGGAGCACATACGCCCGGATTGCCAGGCGTCCCGCCCTCCCATGTGTGGTAGAGACCAAATGCATGGCCGAGCTCATGCGGTAACGTCTGCTTGCCGGGCAGCATCTGAGATGCTACCAAGATAGTACCGTCAATACTTGCGGGTGCGCCCGGAAAATACGCATATCCGGCTACGAATGTTCCAGTTGTTCCCGGATAGCCATCAACAGTATCTATCTTATTTACTACCCAGATATTGTAATACCTGTCGTTGGGCCAAATACTTAACGCCTTCAGGTTGGCATCACTAACACCACCTGTCAACGCACGGTTGACACCATCGGAGGTATAGTTGCTATAGGTAGCTGATGCATTTACGCGTACGATACCGTTGGTTGAAGTACATCCGGGCGTCCTCTTAGCGAGTACAAACCGGAATGGAAATTTGGTTCCGCCATTACCTGGAGTTGGATATCCTGCCCAGTTTGCCTCATATACCTTGTTCAAAAAATCTATGGTAGAATCAATCCTGCCATCAGAAATGTTGTATTTGGAACCGACGGCACCACCTGTATGCATTACGTGCACTACCACGGGTATCTCCCATATAGTATCTCCTGCAGAGTTAGTGGTAAGCAAAGAGTTGATGTTGGGGTTAGTGCTCATCCACTGCGCAAACTGGTTGTTAAGTGAACTAACCTTCTGTGCATAAGCCGAATTCTGGCTGAGCATCTGCTGGTGGGCCTGGTCGAAACCGCATACCGGTTGAGCATAGCTTGCCTTAAGTATACCAATGGACAGCAAAAAGAGTAGCGTAATTTTACGTATCATGCCTATAACTTATTTATAATATTGTTCAGTAAGGGTAAAAATAATGTTTTCGTTAATAAAATACTAAAGATTTTTCGGGATTATTAACCGCTTATTCAAGCGTTTACACATTTTTTTCGCATCACGCACTAATTCTTCGTTTTTTTATATTAAATCCTATCTTTGCCCACTCTGTTTTTATAAACATATAATAAAATTTACAATTTAGCGAACCTATGCAATTAAAAGGGTTGGTAAAATTCTTTACCGCAGCACTTATCCTCATCTCACTTTACCAGTTGTCATTCACTATGGTGGCGCGGAACGTAGAGAAAAAGGCAATGGCCAAGGCTGAAAAGAAGGCCAGGCTTGAACAACCGGATGCTAAAGGCAAACAGTTGGACGATCTTACGAACAAGTATTTCGAGCAGATTACCGACAGCCTGCAGGGCGAAACGGTAATGAATGTACCACTGCTGAAAAAATACACTTACTCTGACGTAAAAGAACAGGAACTGAACCTGGGCCTCGATCTGCAGGGTGGTATGAACGTAACGTTGGAAGTTAGCCTGGACGAGCTGGTACGCTCTATGTCTAACAGGCCTACAGACCCGATACTGAACCAGGCTATAGCCGATGCCAACAAAGCGAAAGCAAACAGCCAGGCCAATTTTGTGACACTTTTCGGTGAAGCTTTTGAGAAGAACAATCCCGGCCGCAAGCTGGCACAGCACTTCATGAAGGCATCTGAAAAAGACATCACCCTCAACTCTTCCAATGCGG
>DATCSV010000397.1:0-6566 GCA_036568285.1 Flavipsychrobacter sp.
TATACATGTAGTGGCTGATAATGACACGTACATTAAAAGCCCATCCGCTGAATCGCATAACAGCATATTTCGCACCGTAAAGTCCCACCAGGCTCAAAATCAGTATAATTACTAATAATGACGGATGATATACTGCATAACGTTGGGGCATGTTCAACTTAAATATGTAGTAGACATACACGCCGCCCGATGCAGCAAAGAAAATATTCATCAGCAGGTTGGGTACTGTTGCCGTGCCCATCTGGTCTTTGAGTTGCTGACTACCAAAAGAAGGACTGCGAAATGCCCTTACCAGGTATTGAAAATATCGTGGATTGGCGAACCGCATCAAACCGAAAGCCATCACCAACCCAAGGACGAGGTAAAAATCGAAAGTGTCATCGTAAAACACATGCATATGCTCACGGGCTACGTACACTCCGGGCTGAAATGCAGGGTGGCTGCCAACCACGCTGTCCGTTGCTGCAACAGATGCCGCCTCAACAACGGCTTTGTTAATTACAATGCTGCTGTCATACGATAGCACGTTGACCCTGGCAGTTGCGTGCAGAAAAATTGTTGCTGCAATAAGTAACAGGAATATTTTTTTTAATGATGCCATAGACGCTTACCCGATATGCAAAGTTAGCATTAGCAGGTAAACTTACATCATCCTTGCTGTAAGAGGTTGAGGTCTTTTCTTACCATATTGTACAAAATCTCCAGCCTGGGTTTATGTTCTTCCGCACAGGCCTGTATGGCTATAGTGCGCGACTGCTTGAAACAATCCATCAGTTCTTTATCGCAGGTCACACGTATCTCGGTAGATATCCGTGTTGCCCATATGTCTTTGTACTTGTCTTCTACAAAATTGCGCCCGGCATACAATACCGACACCAGCGTAGAAGGGTGCAACTCCGCCACGTAGCGGCAGATAATACTCAACTCAGCAAGCATATTTTCACCTGCTTCTCCCAGCATTCTGCACACCAGGTAGATGTAAAAAGGTCGGGTTTCATCGTTCCGTGTAAACACACTATCCATCACGCTGTAAGCTTTCTCGCTATTGTTAACACTGAATAAACCGGCGTGGTATTCTTTTGCCTCCTGTGACACCTGCGGATGGGAATAATAAAAGTCAAAATTTTTAAGCTCCTGTGCATACAAGAACGGACTGCAGACGCAGCATAATATGACGAGTAGTGCTCTGAGTGACATATCCCCTTACAGCACTAAAATAAAAAAAATATACCCCACCTTAGAATATGTTTTCCACATAACGTGTAATATGGGTGTAATTTTGCCGCCTATGGCGGGTATATACATTCACATTCCCTTTTGCAAACAGGCTTGCACCTACTGCAATTTTCATTTTTCCACTTCTCTGAAGCTGAAAGAGGAAATGCTGGCTGCGATACATGCTGAGTTGGAAACACAAAAGAACTATCTGCCCGGCAACACCATCGAAACCATTTACCTGGGCGGAGGCACACCCTCCCTGCTAACTGCCGATGAGATCAGCCGCCTTACCGACCACATCGCGTCACACTACGACATTAGCGCGCTCAAAGAATATACCATCGAAACCAATCCAGACGATCTTACCCAAGGGTATATCCAAAGCCTGAAGAACACTGCCATCAACAGATTCAGCATAGGCACACAGTCTTTTTTTGACAACGACCTTCGGTATATGAACCGGGCGCATAATGCACAGGAAGCTGATTACGCTATTAAGGCGGTACAGGATGCGGGATTTAGCAACATCACTATCGACCTGATATATGGCACTCCCGGGTTGACAGATAATAACTGGCAACACAACCTGCAACAGGTTAACAACCTGGGCATACCCCACTTTTCGGCTTATGCCCTGACGGTAGAAGAAAAAACAGCTTTACATCACAACATTAAGGCAGGCAAATCACTGCCGGTAAACCCTGAACAATCAGCACACCAGTTTGAAATGCTGATAGACTTTGCCGCACAGGCAGGATTTGAACATTACGAAATATCCAACCTTGCCAAACCCGGACACAGAGCAGTACATAATACCAACTACTGGCTGGGTGTACCCTATATCGGCATAGGCCCTTCGGCACACTCCTTCAACGGAACAACCCGCCAATGGAACATTGCTAATAACACCCTCTACATCAAAAGCCTGCTTACTGACAAGCAAATCAATTTTGAAGAGGAGAAACTGACACCAGAGCAAAGGCTGAATGAATACATCATGACATCACTACGCACTGTATGGGGGTTGGATATAGAAAAAGTAATCCGCGATTGGGGTAGCGATTATGCAAGTATAGTTCTCAAAGAGAGCGAACGTTTTTCCGAGGAGAAGAAACTTATCAAAGAAAACAACATGCTCATACTTACCAACAAAGGCAAACTCTTTGCCGACTATATAGCGGGCGAATTGTTTGTGTGATAATTACAGGTATCCCTATCTTTATGTCATGAAGTTTTTATCAATACTGGCAGGCTTTTTTTTAATTTCCGAATGTGCGTCAGCACAAATTGGTCCCGAAAAGTACGTCTTTTACCTGCATGGAGCCATCGTGCAGCAACAAGGCGAAAATGCGGAAAGCAGCGCCTACGGGAAGTATATGTACCGCGCCATTATTGACAGCCTGGAGAAAAACGGTTTCATAGTCATCAGCGAAGTACGGCCTAAAGATGCCACATTCGATGGCTATAGTGGTAAAGTAGCCGTACAGGTTGATTCACTCTTACTGACAGGTGTACAACCGCAAAACATAACTGTATTAGGCGCTTCAGTAGGTGCTGCTATGGCATTGGAAGTAGCAATGATTACAGCCAACCGTCAAATCAACTATGCCCTGATGGGTGTGTGCAGCGACAGCAGCCCGCGCAAATACCAGCAAAAAAAAATATGCGGCAATTTCTTTTCTGTTTATGAATCGTCAGACGGGCCGGGTTCCTGCAAAGAATTATTGTTCAACCGCTCTTGTGTCAGTGGTTTTAAAGAAGTAAAATTAAATATGGGCAATGGCCATGGCTTTTTGTACCAGCCTTATAAAGAATGGCTGCACCCATTGGTACTGTGGATAAATGATTCTTCTGAAAGACAATAAACTATTGCTGATGTTGGTGCAGCTCTGCTAACTGCTGCGCTACCCTGCTGCCCAATGCAACACCCATACCCCCCATACGGAAAGCACCGAATACCTTATCTGAAAAAGCTTTGACAACAGGCTGCTTGGTAGCCCCGAAAGCCATAATACCCGCCCAGCGTTGAGCCACTTCAAAGGCTACGCCTGGCAATATTATCTCTCTTAACTTCTCTTCCAGGCTGTTTTGAATATGCTCCGTCACCATCATATCAGTAGTGGTTTCACCTTCAAAATCCATATTGCGCCCACCGCCAATCAGCACCCGTCCGTCAATCTCTCTAAAATAATAATACCCCTCGTCCATATGAAAGACACCTTTCAGTTTCAGTCCATTTATCGGTTCTGTTATCAGCACCTGTCCCCGTCCCGGTGTTACATCCACATCAGGTAATAATTTTTTCGTAAAAGCATTCGTACAGATATTCAGTGTGCGGCATTTTAATAGCATTCTATTTGCCAATTCCAATGCTACTTCATTGCTTTTCTCTTCGTATCGCAACACTTCCGCGCCTGTCTTTATTTCAATGCCTTGCTCTGATGCATAATCTGCCAACGCCCGCATCATTTTACCTGTGTGCAATTCCCCCTCGCAGGTATTTTCTATCAATGCTTCTGTGTACTGTTCGCTAAGTCCAAACGACTTGATTTTCTCATTTGCCAACCTGAATGATGGCTGATTATTAACCCGCAGTAAGAGTTCATTCAGGTAATCAATTTTATTTAACGCTTCTTTTGCATCAGGATCTATCAGTTCATAACTACCGTTGGCAGCATAGCCTATCCGCTCATCACCCAGCCTTTTTCGCAGTATTTCCAGCCCTTTTTTTCTTTCGGCAAACAAGTGTGTTACTTCGCTCTCACTCATTGTCCTCAAATCGTCCAGAAGCTCTGTAACACTGCCCATACAGGCGAACCCGGCATTTCGTGTACTGGCACCTGAGGGCAGCAGTCCCCGCTCCAGTACCAATATCCTGTCAGCGGGATAAAGCCGTCTGAGTTCAATAGCTGTACTCAGCCCGGTAATGCCCGCGCCGACAACAATATGGCCGTAATGAAAAAAGCTTTCCCGCTCCCAATAGCTGAACATGGTACAAAGTAAAAATCTTTGTCTTAAATTGGCAGCATGAAACAGATGAAAAGCATACTATTAGCACTACTACTGTTGCCCTTCTCATCAAACGCACAGGAAGGCAAGGCTAAAAGTGATTTTGAAGGCTGGAAAATAAGTGACTGCCAGACTTATACTTTAAAAGAATTGACCAAAGGGGCCAATGGCGAAATGAAAGGCGCTGCTAAAGGGCGTATCAACGAAAACACGAAAACTATCTATATAGCTAAACAAAGCTGGCTACAGGAGATAAAGGATACAGCTTACAATGGAATAGCCATTAAGCAGGTGGATATAGACAGCAATATCAAAATGCTGGCCGAAGAAGTAAAAAATGGCACCGCGGCTATATACTACATCAGCCCGTTCGAACTGAAATCGCCCATGTGCGAAATGTGGGTATTCCCGATTGACATAGAGAAAGGGTTTATGAGCAAGGCAAAACAAGAATACGCCACCACTGCATACCGGGTTAATTTCTTCTTCAACTACGACCCGCCAAAGTATGAATACCGCGGCACGGACGCAGTAGTATTGGAATAAACGATAAAAAGCCCCATAGCGGGGCTTTTTTATTATACGGCCAATTCCCGCAATGCCGCCTTCTTTTGTATTTTTGCCCCCTTGTAGCAAATACGGATTATAGTTTTATGGAGTACGCGCACCGCGATATAGAAAAGAAGTGGCAACAATACTGGAAAGACAAAGAGGTATATAAAGTCAGCAACGACAGTACCAAACCCAAGTTTTATGTGCTGGACATGTTCCCCTACCCCAGCGGTGCAGGCCTGCATGTGGGCCACCCACTGGGGTATATCGCATCCGACATACTGGCGCGCTACAAACGCCATTGCGGCTACAACGTACTCCACCCTATGGGCTACGATGCCTTTGGCCTGCCGGCGGAGCAATACGCCCTGGAAACAGGCCAGCACCCTGCTGTCACTACCGAACAGAACATCAAACGCTACCGGGAGCAGTTAGACAATATCGGCTTCTGCTACGACTGGAGCCGCGAGGTGCGCACCAGCGACCCCAAATACTACAAATGGACGCAGTGGATATTCCTGCAATTGTTTAATAGCTGGTACGACCGCAGCCAACAGAAGGCCCGTCCCATCAGCGAATTGATAAGCATATTTGATCAGGAGGGTAATACCAATCACCCCTGCCCTGACGATGAAACCCTGCAATTTGATGCCAGGCATTGGAAAGACATGAAGCCCGCGCAGCAGCGCAACGTACTGATGCAATACCGAATAGCCTACCTGAGCCATGCCGAAGTGTGGTGGTGCGAGGCACTCGGTACCGTACTGGCCAACGACGAGGTGGTAAACGGCGTATCAGAGCGTGGTGGACACCCCGTGGTTAAAAAACGTATGAACCAATGGTTCCTGCGGATAACGGAATATGCCGACCGCCTGCTGAACAGCCTGGACACGCTGGACTGGACAGACGCAATGAAAGAAATGCAGCGCAACTGGATAGGCAAAAGCACGGGAGCGGAAGTAAGTTTTGACATTGACGGCTATGCAGAAAAAATAAAAGTATTTACTACAAGGCCTGACACCATCTTCGGTGTTGACTTTATGGTGCTGGCACCTGAGCATGAACTGGTGGATATCATCACTACGGGCGAACACAAGACGGAAGTAACAAAGTATAAAGAATACGTGCAAAGCCGTAGCGAACGCGAGCGCATGGCCGATGTAAAGCAGGTAACAGGCGCTTTCACAGGCGCGTATGCCATCCACCCTTTTACCGGCAACAAAGTGCCCGTATGGATATCAGAATACGTACTGGCGGGTTATGGCACGGGCGCTATTATGGCCGTACCAAGTGGCGACGATCGCGACCATGCTTTTGCCAAACATTTCAACATACCCATCACCAATGTATTTGGCGACAAGTACAATGGAGAAGAAGCATATAGTGATAAAGGCGGCACTATTGAGAACAGTGATTTCCTGAGTGGCAAAGAAGTGAAGGAGGCTATCAAACTGGCTATTAATGCCATCGTTGAAAAAGGCATAGGCCACGCCAAAGTGAATTATAAACTGCGAGATGCAGGCTTTAGCCGCCAGCGCTATTGGGGAGAACCCTTTCCGGTTGTGTACCAGGAAGGTGTACCTTATGGTATTGACGAAATAGGTGGCGACATCAACCAACTGCCCGTAGAACTGCCGCACGTGGACAGCTACAAACCCGGCCCCGAAGGGCAAGGGCCATTAGCTAATATTGATGAATGGGTGCGCACAAGCGAAGGCAACCGCGAAACCAACACCATGCCCGGCTACGCAGGTAGTAGCTGGTATTTCCTGCGGTATATGGACCCG
>DATCSV010000398.1:0-6534 GCA_036568285.1 Flavipsychrobacter sp.
TGTTGCGCTTCTCCAACAGTATTTGCATTGCGTCATCCATACGTGTATCGTAGGCTGCGCCGCATTGTACAAAATATTCTAGCGCTCTGAGTATATCATATCTCCAGCGGCCGGGGTATGGGAATGAAAGCATTTTCTTATCAATGACTTCACCCGTTTTATCTGACTTGAACAAGCGGTGCTGCAGTATGAACTCCCTTGATGTTTTCTCCGCGGCCAGCAGTTCCTTTAGTCTATAGGTATAGCCGTTGCTCCTGTATTCCAGTACACCCTCCAGCACCGATAGTGTGGTATGCAGCGAACTATGCACAGCTCCTTTCCTGTTGGAATGACAGTTAAAACCGCCGTCTTTCATTCTTTGCGATAGCAGGAAGTCTACTATAGATTCCAGCAACTTAGCTTCGGCCTGGAAGTACGACATAAAATTCAGGGCCATACCATTGATGCAGACATCACTGACGCTTATTGTTCCCGCCGGGTTGATACCGCCATCGGCGCCCTTTTCATTCTTCAGTACCATGTCTATCGTCTGCTTTGCAGGGCGGCATTCAGGTGATATGCCCAGGTTCTTCAGCTCGAGCAATGTGTAGTGGGTAGATGTCCATTTGGGTTGATAATATCCCCTGCCCCAGTGTCCGTCTTTGCCACGTTGAGCCAGTATCACCCCGCCCCATCCTTCCTGTGCTATCCTTTTCCTCAGCGGTGGCTTTTCCTGCCCCAGCAAGTCGCGGTGCACCTGGTATTGTATAGATACATCTCCCGTTAGCAGCCAATCAATTACCCTGTCGTCCATACGGTCAAAATACCATGATATTGTTTAATGCAGCGATGACAACTGTCATTAAAAATCCGGCCCGGCCTCTAACATATGTCACTTTTGCAAATAAATAAGGTTGCTACATTTACCTCTTCAAAGCAAGGGCTGTATGAAAAGTAAAGTGGCAAAGTTCTTATTGATATGCGTACTCTGCATTGCATTCGCTGTTGTTTTGGGTTTCATCATTCAACACTTTCAATAACACTAAAAAACGACAGGTTTATGAAAAAGAACATGGGTACTACAGACAAAGCTATCCGCATACTGGTAGCAGTGGTCATCGCCGGGCTTTACTTCGGCAACATCATTACCGGCACATTAGCCATAGTGCTGATGGTATTGGCAGTGGTCTTCCTGCTGACCAGCCTCGTTGGCTTCTGCCCGCTATATGCCATCTTCGGCATGAACACCTGCGGGGTGAAGAAGTAATTTTTATTACACAATATTTAGCATTGACAATCCCGCAATTGGAGCGGAATTGTCAGTGCATGTTGTGCGAAGTGGTTCGAGTGCTAACGGGCTCGCTGACTACAGCTACCGCTTGTAATAAACCGCTTATGCATTATTGTCATTATCCCATGTCTACCAGATTCGGTACCTTTGATACTAACCTAAAGACTGTAAGGATGATCAACTCTGTTCGCACATTATTACTGGTTCTTTACTTTGGTGTATCTGTTTCTGCCCAGGATACTATAAAGGTGTTACACTATACCGAAACCACAGGATTTGACCACAATACCAGACAGGCATCCCGGCTATTTTTTGAGCGGATTTGCGATTCGTTGACTTTTCTGACACCCTATGTTTGGTCGCTGGACCACTCAGACAACTCTGCCGTATTTGACAATCTGAACAGCCTGCAAAAATACAGCGTGGTGATCTGGTCTAACACCTCCGGTGCGAATGGATTGACTGCCATGCAACGCACCAATTATGAGCAGTATGTAAATGGCGGTGGAAATTATCTGGGAATTCATGCGGCAGGAGATACTTACCGGCACAGTACCAGCAATGGAAACAACACCGGCGTTTGGGACTTCTATGCAGAATACCTGGCCGGATGCTCAGTGCAGGAAAACCCCAACCATACCAGTGCAAACCACAAGAATACTATGACGCACACTGTGGCGCATCCTATTCTTAATGGCATACCATCCCCATGGAACAAAACTGAAGAGTACTATTACTGGCAGAATGGCTATATAAATTCAACGTTTACAGAATTGTTGCGGGTGGCCTCAACCGGACCTGACTCTTATGATGCCGCGCGGATGATGGCACATTATAAAGAACACACCTGGGGGTCACGTTCTATCTATACGGCCCTGGGTCATGACATATCCAACTTCACATCTGATACAAGCTTTGAGCAATTACTGGAAAACGCCTTGTACTGGTGTGCAAGTCCAACTTTTCCTGCAGAAATTTCATCTATGGACGCACATACGCTATCTGTTTTTCCCAATCCATTTACAGAAGCCATTACAATAGATGCAGGCGTATCCGGGTCATACAAATTAAATGTTTATGATCTTTTAGGCCAAAAAGTTTATTCCGGGAAAGTTGAAAAGAACACAACAATCAGCTTATCTCACCTCAAAAATGGTATGTATTACCTGGTCCTCGACAGTCCAAATCAGCTTTATACCAGGAAGCTCCTGAAGATAGAATAGCGTCTTTTGTGGTGGATTTTTATAACGTTCGACGAAGTGCCGATAGAAGGAAGTGGCCAATCCGGATCACTGAATATGAAAACCACTGACAATCAACGGCTTTATTGTTTCTGCTATTTTTTTCTTGTGTTCTAATTGCAGTTACTCAATCATGGTTGGCTCTACTGGCGGAAGAGGCAATCAAAAAAATGGAGGGCGGCTTGTAGCCACCCTCCATTTTTCATATTATTTCAATATAGCCTAGTGTACAATCACGACAGTCTTTTGTAACCTGTGGTCGCCCGCCTGTACAGATAAGAAATAAACACCTTCTGGTATGTTAGCAACATTGAACTGTGCTACTGCTCCCGGAGCATAAGCATTGTTTTGTTCGATCAACACTCTGCCCAAGGCATCTATTAAACGTACTTTTACTTCCATAGTCTTACCGAACGCAGGCATACCTATTTGCAATGTTGATGATGCAGGGTTAGGGAAAACGATGAAGCCATCAGACGAAGAACTGGTTTGAGCAATACCTGTTGGCTTGTTTGCAGCTTTAAGCCCTAAAGGTTCACAATCAACATATTTTTTATACTCCAACTCTTTGTAGTAAGCATCTAATGTTTGTTGCTTAGCAAACTCCTCTTTTATAATAGTTTCTGTACGTTCGGGCTTTATCTCTACAGGCGCCGCTTCAACAGTTACCTCACAATCTTTTGACGAAGGCGTATGTCCTGTAGCATCTGTTCTTGTAACAGAAAGACTATAACCGCCAATACCCTCATAACCAAGAATAACAAAGTTTGAAGGGAATACACCAAGGATGTCAGGATAGTTAATTATCGCCTGCTGGCCGTAGAATGCCTGTAACATATCATAATCATGATCGCGGTAGCCGGCATTGTTGGACATGATGTAGTTAAGCTCTTGTACTGAGAAATCATTCACATCAACATGCGCAATAAAGGTGGGCGTGTTAACGGTACCCTCCGGCATGCTGTGTATCATACCTGCTACGATGAGGTGTTCTGAGCTAGGATCGAATGCCAGCGAGAATCCTTCTACGTCACTATCCAGTACGTCAGGAAGATTGTTAGAGCCAGCCATAGCGATACTGGCACCGGCAGAGCTGGCATTATCAATACGTTGTAACTCAAAGGTTCTGACTCTCGGATTATTACTCAATACGAATAATGCATCCTGCTCAGCATTATATACAGCATCCACACCGCACTCATCGTGATATGCAGAAACAGATGTCAGATCCCATATAACACCTCCGCTATAATCCAGTAATACCTTGAGTGTAGATATATTGCCACCTGAATTATTTACCGAGCCTGTAACAAACACACCTATACCACTCAGGTCAGTAAGATTATTAGCCATGTTACGGTCGAAAGTCTCCGTGGGCGATGTAATGTAATTCACCCAATTTATATTCAAAGCAGGATCAAGAGACATAACATAACCTATTTTATCACCTGATACATCTAAAATATCATTGGCTTGATAACCGGCCACATAGTAAGATTTCTGCTCTGCCACGTATAAGATATCCAGGCCTGTTGACTGCTCATAGTTGTCTATTCTAAACTCTTGATAATCTATCAGGGAACCGTTGCCGGCGTCAAGTATCATCACATATGTTTGGCGCGGGGATGATTCCTCAATTTGAATATAACCTGTAAGGGCCACGGTCGGCTCATCTTTAGTGCCTGACAATGTAGCATCAACACAGCGTGCATCATACGCATCATTCAGGAAATATTCTTGCTGCCAGATCAGGTTTCCGGTATTGTCAAAACGCCTTACACCAAATGTTGTATTTGTCAGATTCCCTTGCTCGTATAATGTTCCCGCAACAATAAAATCTTCTTGTTCAAGCTCTACTACACTAAAATGATTATGGTCTTTATCATTTTGGTAGATGTTACGCCATGAAGTAGAAGGGCAATATGAAAATTCAATATCGGTAAGTGCAAAATCGTTCCAAATGTGCTGCGTGGCAATACGGAACGTCACATTCCCACTTGTAGCTACACCACCGGGTGCAGTCCAGTTAAAAGAATAGTTTCCAAAAGACTGGGGCGTGTTAATAGTTATTGATCCGATAAAGTTACCATCATAAAAAACATTAATTGGCACATTAAAACTGCCGCTGCGAGAAGCCCCTCTGAATCCAACAGTATAAGTAGTTCCTGCAGAAACACCGGAAATGCCTTGCTGTAAAATCATCGTATTAGCAACAGAGTTATGAAAATCTACCGCCATCATGGTAGTACCATTAGGCGTTGAAGGGAATGAAGTACATGCAGTATTAAAAGATGTACCGATACCATATGTGTCTTGTTGACAATTACCGGTTGATGCAGGAAGGCCTGAGGTAAACCCGGTAAAGCCACTGGAAAAGTCGCCATTAGAAATGAGGTTAATGGGACTGGAACACGGCTGTGCATATGCCAGCTGTGCAGAGCATAAAGCAATAAAAATAATTGCCACACTTAATAGATTGTTTCTCTTCCTCATGATAATTTTTTTTTAGTGATAATAAAATGATACTGTTATTATTGAATCGGGTAGATAGAAAATCATTATTGACCTTACAATTGTTTTAATGGTTGATTGAGGTTGCGACCGTTACACTACTTGTTTGTCTTTTCTAAGTAGTGGTTGCATTCATTTGTCTAATTCCATAGGCTGTAATTTTAAGTGTTAGACAATATCAACTCAGCCGACTCAGCTGGCTGCTTTCTTTGTGCTGCTATATTCACTTGGCTGAAGTGTTGCCTGTAAACACTTTAATACCCTCTTGCACTAATACATCCCCGCTTTCATTGTGTTTCATATCAGTCGATAAAGAGTTATAAAACCATATTGATAAAGGTTCAATAAATAGTTGACAATTTTTTCAGTCAAAAGACCCCAAAATGAGTGGTTCTTATGGGTCTTTTGACGGTATTCCAGAAGCCGGACATTGACTATATTCGCTTAGAGGTAACCCATAATCCCTGTAAGTAATTGTAGAATGAAATACTGAAAACTCATGGGACAGTTGTTACGACCGATAACATTAGCCATCGCCGATGATCACCAGATGATGCGAGACGGATTCATTAGTATGCTGACAACTAACTACCCAAATACATTCGAATTCTTATTTTCAGCAGAAAACGGCAAAGATTTAATCAATAAACTGAGTACCGGTTCCATGTCTCCGGATATCATATTGCTTGATGTGAGTATGCCTGTTATGAATGGCTATATTGCCATGGAAATCATCCATGAAAAGTGGCCTGAATTAAAGGTTTTAGGCATGAGCATGTATGACGATGACTATGTGATTATTAAGATGTTATTTAATGGTGCTTGCGGATTTATAACTAAAGACATTGCGCTAAATGATATCTACGCAGCCATTACAACAACTTATCAAAAAGGTTTTTACTTTCATGGTGTATCCGACAAATTCTATACAAAGTCAAAAAGCAAACTAAAAGAGTTTACTCCTAACATCACCTCTCAAGAAATGAAATTCCTGAGTCTTTGCGCTACCGATATGCAATATAAAGAGATGGCAAAAGAACTGTGTCTGAGTGTACGAACTATTCATAGCTATAGAGACAGTTTATTTGATAAATTTGACATAAATAATCGCGTAGGATTAGCGCTATTTGCCATTACTATCGGCCTTAAGCCCAATCGGGATATTTAGTTTCGCACGGTCTTCAACATGAAACTCCTGCGAAAAGATCGCATTGATACCACAAGGTTCTTATTAGTTTTCTGCCTTTGCTGGTGTTCTTCAATTGCAAGCCCGTGCTGATACGTATCATAACAGAATAGTCCATCTTGTGTTCTAATGAGCACATTAAAAATTTGTATTATTACACATAAAATTGTAAATTTGTCATCACAAGCTGCTACACCAGATGTATCATGGCATCCGATACCAAAATACTTCAGGAATAAAGACATAAGGACCTATGAAAACATATCATCCCAAAGCCGATTATAGATTAAGGTCCATTCTCCCGCCCATAGGCGGGGTTTTTATTT
>DATCSV010000399.1:0-3561 GCA_036568285.1 Flavipsychrobacter sp.
TAATAGCCTTGCGCCGCGGGCAGCACTTCTTTTACATTGATGGTTATTGTTTTCTGCTCTTCTTTGTTTTCTGTATCCGGTATGCTGTTCCAAACCAGGTCTATCATATTGTTGGCGGTACCTTCTTTTATCATTAGTCCCACTACCAGCAGGGCGCCGTCGTCTGCCGCATGTACCAGGTGCAGCTCCATAGGCGAGTGTTCGCCATTGATGGTATGCTCGCTTTGGGCATGGAAATGGAACTGCTTCAGTTGGTACTTCTTGTCTTTGTAAGACACGGTATTGGCAGCAGCATAGGTATTCGTGTTTACCTGTATGGTATGCCCGTTGTCAATAATAGATATGGGGAAACTGCTATAGCTGAACTGCAGCGAGGGTAGGCTGGCGTCTTTAGCCGTACCCGATGTATTAATATCTATTGGCGACTGTATTACGCCCGCGCAGTTGCCACTGACACCACCCCAGCTTTCGGCGTGTTCATAGCCCCAGTGTTCGGTCACTTTCGACACCTCAGGTATTACGTTTTCTTTCTCCTTGATGCAGTTTTGCAACAGCAATAAAGATGGCAGCGCCAGGTACAGCAGGTAGTGTTTCTTGCTCATATAGCAGGGAATTATACATTAAAGATAGTGTAACATTTGGTATGATTACCCCAAACCCCTGAATCAATTTCAGGGCAGGCTCCCAAAGGGGCTTACCTCATTTTGTTCCGAAATGATGCCGGGATTTTGATTTAAAAATTCTGAACATTTTCTCCTTTTATCATACTGGGTGCGTGGGGCATTTATCCAATATGCAAAGAACTTCTGACACCTTTTTTAAGAAATTTTTATTATGTCAAATATACGTAAAAATGTTGATTATATCTCATTTTATTAATTGTAACCGGCGTTACAAACGCCTGTCCGTTACATCCTCGCTGAAAGCGAGGACGAGTGAGGGGTAAAGCGGAACTATGCTATGACAGCTTGGCAATAATAATTATTGGCACTGCAATGATGAGCAATACGTAAATGATATTTCTTATTGTAAAAGGCTGTTTGTTTTCGTATTTAGTTAATATGCTTTTTGCGTGCTTTTTATAGTAGTAATACCATACTATAGTAATTAGCAAAGCCGCAAATGGCAGATATATTACCTTACGTTGCTCATAAGATAAGTCAACTCCCCATTCTAAAGGGTTTAAGCCTGAGATAGCTTTATAGATTGCATACGATAGCCAGAGGTGACTGATAATTGATATAGAAACCAACATTGAAGGGATAAATGTTGAATCGTCTTTATCCTTCCATTCAAAGTATTTGTAAAAGAACCAGAAAATAAAATTATACATGACGTCAGGATAATATTACAGAGCAAATTATTGATAAATATTATTTTATGTTTTGGGCATTATAAGGAATTGTCTCATTGTCAAATTTAATTACATCATTCCCCACAACTTCACCACTTCCATCGCTTCTTGTACATCATGCACCCTTAAGATATTAGCCCCCTGTTGCAAGGCTGCCATGTGGAGGGCGGTGGTGCCGTTTAGTGCGTCTTCGGGGGTGGTGCCGAGTGTTTTCCATACCATGCCCTTGCGGGATATGCCTGCCAGTACAGGCCTGCCCAGTATACGCAGGGTGGCCAGGTCGTTGAGTAGGGCGAAGTTGTGCTCCAGTGTTTTGCCAAAGCCGAAGCCTGGGTCGATGATGATGTCGGTAATGCCCAGGGCTGCGCAGTTGTCGCATACCTTGCGCAGGTAGTCGCGCACTTCATATACCACATCGTCGTACTGCGGGTCTTGCTGCATGGTTTTGGGCAGGCCGCGCATGTGCATGGCTATATAGGGCACTTTCAGCGCTGCCACGGTGGCCAGCATGTTTTCGTCCAGCGCGCCGCTGCTTACATCGTTGACGATGGATGCCCCTGCTTCCACTGCCGCCTTGGCCGTAGCGGCATTGTAAGTGTCCACGCTTAGCCATGCATCGGGAAAACGTTTTACAATGGCTTCAATTGCCGGTATTACCCTTTGTACTTCTTCATCAGCGCTTACCAGCTCTGCACCGGGACGGGTAGAGGCTCCCCCTACATCCAGTATGGCGGCACCTTCGTTCAGCATTTGTTCCGCATTGCGCAGCAGGCTGTCGGCATCGCTGTCTTTTCCTTTGTTGTAAAAGCTGTCTGGCGTGGCGTTGAGTATGCCCATTACTATGGGTTGCGACAGGTCGAGCAGGCGGCCACGGCTCTGGATGGTTGTTTGTACGGGTAAAACTGTATTTTTGAAACTCATCGGCTATTATAATATAAAAATGCAGGATACGTTAAGCAGCAAGGCTATGCCCAATACTACCGAACAATACAGGAGCATCGTAACGCAATGTAAAGACTTATTTGTAAAAAAGGCGAGCGACTACGGCACTTCGTGGCGGGTGCTCCGCCCCATATCCATAGTCGACCAGATATACATCAAGGCATGGCGTATCCGCCAGATACAGGAGAAAGGCGAGCAGAGAATAGGGGATAGCATCGAATCAGAGTTTATAGGTATAGTGAACTATGGCATCATAGCGCTGATACAGAGTGAGCTGACAGGCAACAATGATATAGATATGAGTGCGGCAGATGCTAAAGCCTGGTACGAAAAGAAGGCCGCTGAAGTAGAGGACCTGATGATGCAGAAAAACCATGATTACGGCGAGGCATGGAGGGATATGTCGCAGGCATCGTTTGCCGACCTGATATTGGTAAAGCTACTGCGCATCAAACAGATACTGGCCAACGACGGGCAAACCATTGTGTCTGAAGGGATAGACGCCAACTTTGCGGATATTATTAACTACGGCATATTCGCGTTGATAAAGATTGAAGAAGCAAAAGGTTAACATTTCTTTGCATCACGCTATTATTATTTTCACTGTCAAGTAAAACGCAAAACACAACCATCTTTATGAAATACTTTCTCTGGACTATACGCATCATAGTAGCAGTATTATTCATTTTTTCAGGATTGGTAAAGGCTAACGACCCGCTCGGGCTCAGCTACAAAATGGATGAGTTTTTTGAAGTATGGGGTATGCACTGGCTGATGCCTTATTCACTGGTGATGTCTATTGCCATGATTGCCTTTGAGATAATTGCAGGTGTGGCATTGCTGCTGGGTTATGCGTACAGGTTGTTTGCCTACCTGCTGCTGGCGCTGGTGGTGTTCTTTACCTTTCTTACCGCCTATGTGCTGTTTTCAGGAAAGATAAAAGAATGCGGATGTTTTGGCGACTGTATTCCGCTTACGCCTATACAGACATTTACCAAAGACATCATACTGCTGATAATGGGTATCATACTGGTGGTGTACCGCAACCAGATTAAGCCACTGGTAAAGGGCTATGCTGCTACAGCAATCATGATATTGACGGTATTCTTTTCTGTCGGCTCGCAGCTATGGGCGCTAGAGCACCTGCCTTACCACGATTGCCTGCCTTATAAAGTAGGTGTGAATATTATAGAAGACAGGAAAGCTCCTCCCGGCTCAACCCCTGATGAGTACAAACACATGTACATTTATAAAAAGGATGGTGT
>DATCSV010000400.1:0-4357 GCA_036568285.1 Flavipsychrobacter sp.
TGGCTTGCTTCGCCACCTTGATTCGATTGACAATACCTCAAAAATATCCTATCGCATTGATGGCGCATCCGGCAACAAAATTTTGAAAGTACAGTGGAAGAATGTACAAATCCGTACGGGACAACCGGGAAACTTTGTCAACCTGCAAATATGGTTGCATCAAAGCGGGGTGATCGAATACAGGTATGGGCCCTCTTCTGCCAGCAATGCATCAGGGTACACGCAGGCCACAGGACCTTCGGTAGGAATATCCTACTCGCCATTCGACCTGTCTCCCATCTTCGAAAAAATATGGATATATGGCACCCCACCCAATATCATGATAGATTCAGCAAAGAACCTGAACTTCCCCAACATATCAGGCGTGCCTGCAAATGGCACTGTGTATAGGTTTGCTCCTAAAAATCTGTCTATAAAAGCTTTTGAAAACAGCGATGGTTTCAGCGTTTACCCCAACCCGGCCAATACTGCTCTGAATATATCCACGCAGATATACAATACACCGGTAAAAGCCTCCTTAATAGATATGCAGGGAAGGATAGTATCGGAGCTACTGCTGGACGGACAAACGAAAGAACATAGTATTTCTGTGGCCCACCTGCCCGATGGCATATATGAGATAAGGCTGCAAACGAAACAAATGGCCATTACCCGAAAAATTGAAATACGGCACTAACCTTTCACTGTTTTGGTGTGCGAGAGGCTATACTCAAGGGTATGGCCTCTTTCTTATACCCTCGGTCTCCAGGGAGTATCGTCTACACCATTGATATGTGCTATATGGCGCGCTAACACAAAGAGGAAGTCGGACAACCTGTTCAGGTAACGGATGATGATTTCGGGCACGATTTCATCTTGCTGCTGCATGCCTACGCAAATCCTTTCTGCGCGGCGGCATACACAACGGGCCACATGTGTTGTGGAGGATGCCAGCTGTCCACCGGGCAATATAAAGGAGCGCATTTCCGGCAGCGATTCGTTCATCTCATCTATCTTTTGCTCCAGCCATATCACATCATTATCGTGCAGGTCGGGCAGCTTCATTTTTACTTCCTTACCGGGGTCGGTAGCCAGTACAGAGCCGATGGTAAAGAGCCTGTCCTGTATCTCGCGCAACCATTCATTCACAATTACATCCGGCGTCATATCGCGTACCATGCCCAGGTACGAGTTCAGCTCATCTACTGTACCGTAGCTCTCTATGCGTATATGGTTTTTAGGCACACGCACGCCGCCTATAAGGCTGGTGCTGCCTTTGTCTCCTGTCTTGGTATATATCTTAAATGCCATGCTACCCCACCCCTAAACGGGGCCTTTTATTTTAGTTGTTTACGATTGCTTTGGGAATGGTTCCTCCTCCGGGCTGAAGGGTATCACTTTCTACAACGCCATCCCTTATTCTTACGATGCGCTTGGTAAAATTAGCTATGTCTTCTTCGTGTGTCACCAACATCACAGTATTACCTTGCTGATGAATATGGGCAAAGAGTTCCATTATCTCTTCGGATGTTTTGGTATCCAGGTTACCCGTAGGTTCATCCGCCAATATTATAGATGGGTTGTTGACCAGTGCCCTGGCTATAGCAACCCGCTGGCTTTGCCCGCCTGATAGTTCGTTGGGCTTGTGGTGCGCACGGTCTGCCAGACCTACTTTCTCCAGTATATCCCTGGCACGCTCTTCCCTGTCTTTTTTATTTACTCCTGCATATATCAGTGGCAGAGCCACGTTTTCCCACGCAGTCAACCTCGGCAACAGGTTGAATTGCTGAAACACAAATCCGATCTCTACGTTCCGCACATCTGCCAGTTCATCATCGGTCATTTTACTCACGTCCTTGCCATTAAGTATGTAAGTGCCATCGGATAAAGTATCCAGGCAACCAATTATATTCATCAGCGTAGACTTGCCCGAACCGGAAGGCCCCATCAGCGAAATATATTCGTTGTTCATCACGGTAAGGTCTATACCTTTCAGCACGGGCAATTTCTGCTTACCGAGATAGTAACTTTTCTTTACGTTTTGTAAACTGATGACTTCCTTCATATATCCTTATGCGCCATTAGTGCTTGATTATCAAAAATACAGATAATTTTATGCATCGGTTTTGTTATTTGCGCTTATGATCAGTTTCCCCAATGGCAAGATAAATTTAGGTTTGTATATCACTAACCGTCGCAGTGACGGCTACCACGACCTGGAAACTGTTTTCTACCCGGTGACCAGTCTGCACGATGCGCTGGAAATAGCGCCAGCTAAGGGCACAGAGACGGCACTGCACGTGGACGGAAAAACAATAGCAGGCGATACCGGACAAAACCTGGTATGGAAGGCTTACGAATTGATGAAACAGCGTTTCCCTGCCAAGGTGCCTGCGCTGGATATATACTTACTGAAAAATATACCGATGGGTGCAGGGCTGGGTGGTGGCTCAGCCGATGGTGCTTTCATGCTGAAACTGTTGAATGATTTTTGCCGGCTGGAGTTGACAGACAATGCACTGGCAGACATGGCCTTGACCCTTGGCAGCGATTGTCCGTTCTTTATTTACAACACGCCACAATTAGCCAAAGGCAGGGGCGAACAATTATCATCCTTACCGCTACTGGATTTGTCTGCATATAGTATTCAAATCATCTGCCCTGAGGTGCATATATCTACCAAAGCGGCGTTTGGCATGATAACCCCGCGCAAACCCATGTTTGACCTGCGCAGGTTGCCGGAATTACCGGTGGAACAATGGAAAGAGAATATCAAGAACGATTTTGAAGATCCCGTATTTATGCAGCATCCGGAATTGCTGAACATCAAAAAGCAATTGTATACGCAAGGTGCTGTATATGCTTCTATGACCGGCAGCGGCAGTGCTTTGTACGGAATATTCAAAAAAGGTGAAAAGGCTTTGATACATACGACACTGAACATCAGCAGCCACTATATGGATTAGTTATTCCTTAATGCGGGGGTAAGACTTCAGTGGTACATTCTTTTCATAAGTTATTTCCCTGGTTGGATTGCCATAGCCATCATACATCTGCCACACGCCTGTTTTCCTGAATTTATAGCGCGTACCCTGCTCCGTGATCTTGCCGTTATCGCAATTGTACCAGGTGGCAATGCCGTATGGTTTGTGTTGGTACTCAATGCCTTCATAAGTTTTATAACCATGCGTGCAAAATTCTGTACAGTAAGCAAAATCACTATCATCAGCATAACGCACCATATACTCTACCACACCCCGGGGCGATACCACTTCTTTCCTGAAAAGTTTTCTATTGTAATAATACCGGCGCTCTATACTGCCGGATGAGGGGTCTTCCTGTTGGCTGATGCTGTCGGCTACTAGTTCCGACTGTTCAATAATAATTTCTTTAGTTGCTTCGTGCCATTCCTGCACATCATCGTGCCCACCCCAGCCGCAGGAAGCAAGCAGTACGATTACCATTATTATTAAACAGGAATTCCGGAAAATCATCCCTATAATACAGATTGGGGCTATTGTTTGTTGAGCTCTATTATTTGCAGGCGCTCACTTCTCGAGATAGCACCGGGGTTAATACCCGAATCGCCTTCGGGTATTTCCATGCCCAATTTATGATAATATTCCGTCCAGAAAGGCATAAATGTATCCGTGCCGGGCAGTTTGAAGGTCATAGTATTGAGCGGGAAATATACCTCGCCACCATTTGCCCGTTTGTAACACTCGTACACCAGCTCCGAGCAGTAATAAGCATCATCATCCATAGCAAAAGCATTATCGTATGCCTTGCCCATATAATTCTTAGACAATTCAGCGCTTTGTGTTGCGAGGGCTTTATCTCCAGTTCTGCCTATTACCACCTTAGGTTTTCCGGCATCATCCCTGCTTCTCGCCAGGAAACTATCTACCGGCACAGCCTGCACACTTCCGTAGGCTTCCACCACTTTCAGCTCACCGTCTATTTCGGCTACTATACCGCAATGTGAAAAGTCCATACCGTTTACTCCTTCTGTCACAGATTCAATAGCATCGCAGGCAGGGCCGCAGTCCAGGTCCTGGAACAGGATATCGCCGGGTTGCAGGTTGTATTGGTGACTGAATGCATCATCAGGCGTATTGCTGCAGGATGAGCCGATTATTGTAATGAGAATAGTAATTGATAAATACCTCTTCATGAGTTTAAATAAATAAAGCCGCTATCAGCAGACAGCGGCTTATATAATAAAACTTAATGAAATCTATTTTACCTCGGCAACCAGCTTTTTGAAAGACTCAGGCTCGTTCATAGCCAGGTCAGCCAGTACTTTGCGGTTCAGGTCTATACCCTTAGCGCTCAATTTGCCCATAAACTGTGAATAGCTCATACCTTCTTCGCGTAC
>DATCSV010000401.1:0-2637 GCA_036568285.1 Flavipsychrobacter sp.
CCGAATACCTGAAAATCTTATCCGGAAACGTGGCACCACAGCAAATTTCATTATGGAATGAAATATTCCAATTACCACTTGAAGAGTATGTGCACAACTATTCAACAGGCATGAAAAAGAAGATCGCTCTGCTGGGAAACATTCTGCTCAACAAAAAGATACTGTTGCTGGACGAACCAACGAATGGCCTTGACCTGGAAACCAATGAATTTTTCAAACTACTAATAAAACGTTTAAGGGAACATGGTGTTACCGTCCTGATCTCATCACACATATTAGAAACACTCTTCGGCATATCTGATACAATAACATTTCTGAGTGGCCCTGGCAAGGCAACCTCCTACGATAAAACTGAATACCAGCAACTAACAACAGCGATGCAAACAGACTACGGAAACAAGCAACAAGCTATCCTGGACAAGTTGTTGCCTATGTGAACGTCAAGTCTTTTAGATACAAAAGCCGCCCGGTGGGCGGCTTTTGTTATGCTATGAATCCTGTTAGTGCTTATTTCTTCACCATGCTGTCAAATACATCCTCGTTCACTTTAACGGGGTATTTGCTGCGCAGTTTTTCATTCCATGTTTTTTCCAGGTAGTCCTGATACTCGGCTATTACATAGCCGCGAGCTTCCTCCAGCGTCTTGGTAGTACCATTCTCGTGCACTTCAGCGGCATACACCACTGTGTATGTGCCGTCTTCATTTTTCTTAGCTTCTGTAGCCTTGCCCTGCTGTATAGATGACTTAGGGAAATCTTTGAACTTGCCAAACTCGTAGTAACCCCTTTGTATACTTACAGCTCCCGGATTCTTATCTGTATTCAGCTCTTTAGCTATTTTTTCGTCCGTCATATCCTTCTTGCCTATCAGCTTCAGGCCGGCTTTCATATCCGCCTCTGTTTTGAAGGTGTATACCGAACCCCTGAAACCAGACTGCCATTTGTAGTGGTCTGCATTCTGTTTGTAGAATGCCTTCAGGCCCGTTGTGTCCTTGGATGCCTTGCCCCATACGTTGCGGTCCATCAGCTCAAACAACATAATACCATCTCGGTACTCCTTCATCAGGTTCCTGAACTCAGGCTTCTCATTTACCAGGTTCTCCTCCTCTATATCCATCACTACGGTTTTGACATAGTTGTCGTATATGTTCTGGAAGATGAGCTCCTTAGGACCCATTACCCTACCCTGTGTCACACTCTCAGCATAGGTCAGCATGTCAGATGCTTTGTACTTGTTGCCCTTCACCTCAAACAAGGCTTTATCGGCACCATTGTAGTCTTTGGCAGAGAAGCGGTTGGCATTTTTACCTGTATCAGGAATATTAGCTGCGAACCATTTTTTCACTTCTTCTACATTGGCAGGGTATTCTTTGAATTTATTCTTCTCTTTGATATTGTTATAGAATATCTCCCTGGCTACCTGTGCACGGTCGTCCCTGTCTACACGCGCTTTCAGCTCAACCTTCATGCTGTCAAACGGTTTCACGGGGTACTTCTCTACCAGCTTGATGATATGATAACCGTATTCTGTCTTTACGATATCAGAAACATCGCCGGGCTTTTTCAAAGCAAATGCGGCCTTCTCAAACTCCGGAACATACACACCGATGCCGAACCTTGGCAGTACACCATCATTGTCTTTTGTGTATGTATCTTCAGAATACTTTTTCACTAAATCCTCAAACTTTGCACCTTTCGCCAGTTCTGCCTTTACCTGTTTAGCTTTCTTTTCAGCTTCGGCCTGTGCATCCGGACCTTTGGTCTTAGAGGCGGCAATCATTATCTGGGCCACCTGCACTTCACCTTCCGCAGGTTTACGGTCGGTCACTTTTACTATATGATATCCATATTGTGTCCTGAATGGTTTAGATAGCTTTCCAACAGGTGTGCTATACACCACGTTCTCAAAAGGATAAACAGTTTGTAAGGCTGTAACATAGCCCAGGTCGCCACCATTTTCTTTAGTGCTCTTATCATCGGTGTACAATTCAGCCATTTTAGCAAAATCGGCCTTACCGCTGATGACTTGATTATAAATACTGTCAATTTTCTTGTACGGGGCCACCGTGTCTTTTGATGGTGCCATAGGCGAAGACAGTATAAGTATGTGCGATACCCTTACTTTTTCTTTTAAACGTGCATAAGCCTCTTCAAGCTGCTTTTTGCTTACCTCTTCATCAGTCAGATAAGTTTGTGCCAGCTGTTTGCGGTAGTTGCCGAGTTCATACTGGATGCTGGCAACCGTGTCCATGTGTTGCTCCTCCGCTTCTTTTACCTTCATGCGGAACAGTGAATAGAGGTCGAGATATTCGCGCAGCGCATCTTTACTGAAATCGGGCTGATGGCTGATGGCATTCTTTTTGTACACCCTCAGGAACTCCTCCTTTTCAACGGGGTTATTACCAAATGTAAACAGTGTTTGTGCAAATAGTGAGTTGGTTACAATAAGTGCAATGAAACAAGTCAAGGTTAACTTTCGCATATCTATGGTTTGTTATATTTTTCCTTCTTTTTTAGCTTTTTCTTTCCGTTCAATCATTTCTATCACGTCCAGGATATTAGTATGATCCATACGCTTGCCCCTGATGATCTTCCTTTCGTCGAGCAAATATAAAACAGGCGTGCTATAAATGTCATA
>DATCSV010000402.1:0-11741 GCA_036568285.1 Flavipsychrobacter sp.
AATATCTTCAACGGGCTGGCCGATGACCTGAGGCAGGTACAAAAGATACTTACCGAAACTGACATCAATACACTTACACCCGTAGAAGCGCTCCTAAAGCTGAATGAGTTAAAAAATGTCATAAAGGATTATCAATAATCCTTACAGTCACATTGCATTTTTCGTATTGAACATTCGGCCGGATGTCGTTGTTTTATAGAAAATATACTTAATGAAAACCCCTGTTTTTGTTACATCTATAATGCTGATGCTTCTTTTTGCCGGATGCATCTCCCTGGGCCGGGGGCCCCATAAAGCCTACAACCGCATTGTAAAGCACGATGTCACTTTTGACGCCATCATCGTACCCGGCATACCTTACAACGGCGAAATATGGGATTCTGTAATGAAAGCCAGGGTGATATGGGCCTATGTACTATACAAGAACGGCGTAACCCGCAATATCATATTTTCAGGTAATGCCGTGTATTCGCCCTATTACGAATCGAAGGTAATGGGACTTTATGCGCAGGCGCTGGGTGTACCCAAAAAGAATATATACTACGATACGCAGGCCCGGCATAGTACGGAGAATGTTTATTATTCCTACCTTATAGCCAAACAAAACGGCTTTAAGGTTGTTGCATTAACTACAGACCCGATACAATCTGCATTGCTACGTAGTTATACGGCAAGGAGATTCGGCACGCCTGTTTACCATATGCCTTTTGTGATGGATTCTATCAGGAGATACAATCACCTGGTACCGGATATCGACCCGGCGCCTGCAATGAAGGACGACTTCAGCTCCATCACCAGCGAAGAATCGACTGTCAGGCGTTTCTTTGGCACCTTGGGCAGGGATATTGAATGGAAAGAACATAAAAACGGAGTACTACCTCCATTATAGTTAACTAAAAAAAGAGATAACCATGGCAGACAACACAATGAATGAGTATCCTAAGAAAGGCTTATCTCAGGAAGAAAGAGCTGAAGCGGAACAAAACAGGATAGACGGCCGTAGAGAGGGTGAGAAATTTGAACCTAAACCAAAGGACAAACCGGACCAGGTAGCGAAAATGGATGCTGATGTTACGGAGGAAGACCTGGAAATGCTGGGAGACAAAGACCAGGACATGGACGGCGGAGACGATGAAACTACTGCCAGCACTGAACTGGATGATACCGACTTTGACGGCGACAAGCTAAATGAAGCAGGCGAAAGAAGAGCCGGCGACAACCTGGACGTGCCCGGAAGTGAATTGGATAACACTAACGAAAGGATAGGCGAAGAAGATGAAGAGAACAACTACTACAGCCAAAGCGATAACCAGGACAAGGATTAGATGATTTGATTATAGAAGTTGAGAAAGGCAGGGGGTGTTACTCCTGCCTTTCTGCATTCAACTTACTCTTTCGCCTGCTGTAGAGAAAGTATATCACCAACCCGATGACCAACCATACCAAGAATCTCTCCCAGTTAGACGTGCCGGACTCGCACAGCAAATAGGTGCAACATAAGAAACCCAATACCGGGATGAGCGAATAGCTGCGCAGGAAAGACAGTACGGCCATAACCAGGAATATAATTCCGAAAGCGAGGAAAGGTATCTTTTCACGAGTACATTCCCAGCAACTAAAATCGAGCTGAAAGAGCCCAGCAATGCCACCCCCGCTGAAACGCTGGTATAGTACAACGGTAATAATAAACAATGCGGGCACGATGTAACGGCTGTTGATGTAGGGGATCTTATACCTGCTCTCGGGCAATTCATCTGCCCTGCCCTCTGAGGCCAGTTTCTTTCGCTGCTGCTGCAGCCTGATAATGCCTGCACATACCAGCACGAACGCAAACAAAGTGCCCACGCTGCACAGGTCTACCACTACATCCAGGTTGAGGAACATTGCGGGAATACCTACCACGAGGCCGGTAAGGATGGTGGAGAAGGAAGGTGTTTTATACTTGGGATGGATTCGTGAAAACGCCGGTGGTAACAACCCGTCGCGGCTCATGCTCATCCATATACGCGGCTGGCCCAGTTGAAAGACCATCAATACACTGGCCGTTGCAACTATGGCACTCACCGCTATGATACCTGCCAGCCAGTCGATACCATTGGCCTGGAATACGTGTGCCAACGGGTCGCCAACATTCAGATCGGTATAGGTGAGCATACCCGTAAGCACCAGGGCAATTGCGACATAAAGAACTGTACAGATAATCAGCGCATTAAACATAGCCTTGGGCAGGTCACGTTGCGGGTTCTTACATTCTTCAGCAGTGGTAGATATAGCGTCGAAACCAATGTAGGAGAAGAATACAGCAGCCGTGCCACCCATAATACCCCTGATACCATTGGGCATAAATGGCGTCCAGTTTTCAGGACGAACATAGAAGATACCTGCCAGTATCACCAGCCCTATTACAGCCAGCTTAAATATTACCATTGCATTGGTACTGCGCTTACTTTCCTTTATGCCCACGTATATTATCCAGGTAATAATAAACGTAATGAAGAACGCCGGTATGTCGCAAATGATCTTCACTCCGGCTATTTCGGGGGCATTCAGCCAGGCCGCAGCAGCTTCAGCACTGCCCATTTTTTGTGCCGTCCAGTAGTCCATGGTCAGCCAGTCAGGTATATGCAATCCGAACCCGTCCAATAGTGAAGTGAAGTAATCGCTCCAGGATATGGCCACAGCAATATTGCCGATAGCGTACTCCATCAATAGATCCCAGCCTATTATCCAGGCTATCAGTTCGCCGAAAGCTACATAGGCATATGTATAGGCACTGCCCGACACCGGTACCATACTGGCAAATTCGGCATAACACATAGCGGCGAAACCACAAGCCACAGATACGAACAGAAACAGCATTACTATGGCCGGGCCACCCTCAAAGCTGGCCTTGCCTATTGTAGAAAAAATACCTGCCCCTACTATGGCCGCTACACCCATGAAGGTCAGATCGCGCACACCCAGCACACGTTTCATGCCCGATGCATGGGCGTCGCTCATACCAGTGGCAACGTCTGCCTGTATCTGTTGTAGATTCTTCCGACGGAATAGCTGAGATTGTGACATGAAAAATGAAGCTGTTTAAGGCAATTAAAGTAATTCCATTTTCGGGGAATAAAAAGTATTAACTATAAGAAAATAACATTGTCATCCGAAAATCATTTGCCGGTACTATTTAGGTTTCTTTAAATATTGTTAGCATTTGTTATAATCTTAACATGTTGCAGGTAGGTAGCTTTAGCGAAACAAAATACTTACAATGAGAACTTTTACACTTTTACTCGTTTTAGCTGCAACCATTTTTTCATCCCACTCGCAGGCACAGTACTGTATGTTGCCCGGACGAACTATTTACAGCAGTAACCAACCGGGCATTACAAATTTTAAGCTGAACAATATTAATCGTACGTCTTCTAATGTAGAAAAACCACTGAGCCAGCCATCGCTGGTGGTTACCACAGACTCTACAATACTTGAACGCGGCAAAACGTACCCGCTGAGTATTATGCACAGCAAGGATAATGTGGTCTTCCCCAACGCCAGGAATAATATACGTGTGTGGATAGACTACAACGCCGATATGGATTTTGAAGATGCAGGGGAAACTGTTATCTCTATAGACTTTATGATGGCGGGTACTTATACGGACAGCTTTACTGTGCCTGCTACTGCCAAATTAGGCGTAACCAGGTTGCGTGCAACAGCCAAAATGAGTTCTGATGCGGGGCACACGATACCGACACCTTGCGACATACCGGCCGACCCGATAGATTATCACGGAGAAATGGAAGACTATACCGTTACTATTGTAGCGCCCAGCAATGTGGGCTCAATAGAAACTAATAAAAATGCGGTATCTGTTTACCCGAATCCTACAACAGGGTTTATCACGTTGTCTTTCAGCCTGACTTCTTCGCAAGAAACGAGCGTTAACCTGTACGACATGACCGGCAAACATGTGGCAGAACTGCTTCAACCATCTATACAGAATAAACAGGAGTACAATTTCGATTTGAACAACTACAACATACCACAAGGTATATATATCATGCAGATAAACAATGGATCGTCAGTTTCATATCAGCGTATAGCTAAGGTAAACTAAGGTGTCATAAGGCAAGGAGGGTATGTGCAGGAGCATACCCTTCCTTTTTTAGAAATACGACTGTGAAAAAAATATTATCAATCATAAGCTGTTGTGCAGTTACCGTTGCAACCATGCAGTCTTGTGGTAAAGACGAGGCAAGTCCGGCACCCGGACAACCTGCAGCCTGCCGGCCGACCTATGCATCGGGCATACAGGCTATAGTGAATACCCGATGTGCCATTGCCGGCTGTCACGACGGCAATTCGGGAGTAGTTGGCTTCACCAGCTATGTACCACTAAAAGAACGCGCAGACAACGGAAGGATAAGGTCATTTGTATTTGAACTGAAAATAATGCCTCCGTCCTCTGCTACTCAACTCACGGAAGATGAAAAGAAATCACTACAGTGCTGGTTAGATAATGGCGCACCTGAGAATTAAATATTGCCTGGTAGCCTGTTGCCTTGTTGCAGCCTCTTGCAAACACGAAGCCTTCAACCCGCTGCCAAGCGGCGATGGCAATTATCCTGAAGATATTGCAAAAATCATTCTGACAAAATGTGCCACAACCGGCTGCCACAATGATGCCAGCCACACAGGTGCCGGCGGGCTGAACCTGACCACATGGGATAAACTGTTTGATGGAGGAAATACCGGTGCTGCTGTAATACCGTACCGGTATGATTTCAGCACGTTATGTTTTTACACCAATATAGATTCGTCGCTCGGGCCGACTCTAATACCTACTATGCCTGTGAATAATCCCCCCTTGAGTAAAGAGGAGTATATGACGATACGCGACTGGATAGCAAAGGGAGCACCAGACGCAAAGGGGAATATAAAATTCGCAGACAATCCTTCACGCAGCAAGATATATGTCACTAACCAACTTTGCGATGTGGTGACTGTATTTGATACAGAGACACTATTGCAGATGCGCTATATTACTGTAGGGAACAAACAAGCAGAAGAATTTCCACGAACCATAAAGGTATCCCCGGACAGGAAACATTGGTATGTCAGCTTTTTTGCTACTTCTGATATAGTGCAAAAATTCAGTGCAGCAGATGACCGGCTTATAGGTGAGGTAACACTGGGTGCGGGCTCATGGACTTCTATTGCTATTACGCAAGACGGCAAGTATGGATTTTTTGTAGATAATAACAGCCCCGGTAAAATAGCTTACGCAAACCTGGAAACGATGGAACTGCTGGCCACCTATACCTTCGATGGTAAACTTAGATACCCATCCGGCATTGTTCTTAATGAAGAACAAAATGTTCTTTATGTAGGAAACACCACCGGCAATTATATCTACAGGATTGACATAACAGACCGTTTGCGGCCGGCAATAAAAGAACTGATTCTTGATGGGAGTAAGGAATTAAAATATCATTCGACATTGAACCCCGGCGATTTGATAGTGGACGATAAAGGCAATTGTATAATAGCCTGTGCGGGAAGCAATGAAATCCGGGTCGTTGATATTAACACGGACAGTATTACCCATGTAATACCAATGGGTGCATCCCCGGCACATATGAGTCATTCCAAGGTGCACAGCGAACTCTTTGTTACCTGTCCGCAGGACGAACAAAGCTTCCCCGGCAACAGGGGCAGCGTGGCAGTTATCGACCTGAATAGCTACTCGCTCTATAAAAAAATCAATAGCGGATATCAGCCATTCGGCGTGGCGGCCGATGATGACAAAGGCATCGTAGCAGTAGTGAATGCTAACCTTAGCCCCAACGGTAATGAGCCACACCACTCTACCGACTGTGGTGGCAGGAATGGCAACGTTACCTTTATCGACATGCAAACGCTTGACCTAATCCCCAAATTGCGTTCGGAGGTGGCGGTTTTTCCTTACGGAGCTGCGGCCCGATAAACAATGTATTTTCTTGCTTACATTTGGCCCTGTAAAAAATTCAATGATATGAACCAGCAGGTACAGGAATTTAATGAATACCGCGCCAAAATGAATGAAGTAATTCTTGGCAAACAGAATAAAGTCATCAACAGGCTCTTCAACCTGGATACCAATACTTATGCAGAAGGTGCACTGCCTGTAAAAACCAAAGAAATGCTGGGCCTGGTAGCCAGTATGGTATTACGTTGCGACGACTGCATCAAATATCATGTAGAAAAATGTTATGAGCAAGGTGTAAATACAGATGAACTTTATGAGATATTTGCAGTAGCTAATATAGTAGGCGGTACTATTGTGATACCTCACACAAGACGCGCGGCAGAATACTGGGAAGCATTGCAGGAGGGTTAAGCAACCTCCTGCCCCTCTTCTTCACTTTTCTTTTTTATGGCACGTAACCTACGGTCGTCCCTGCCGGCAAAATAGGTTTCTATTACCGATTCGTACAGTTGCTCGTATATAGGCACTATACGAGCTTTGTCGAATCCACGGGCGTGTAACGCTGCCGCATTTTTAAAACTGGCCAACGTCGTATCATCCTGTAATATATGTATGGCATATTGAGACATGCTAAGTATATCCCCTACCTCGCTCAGGTAGCCCGTCTTATCATGAATGTTGATTTCGGGCAAACCGCCTGTGTTGGTAGAAATCACCGGTACACCGCATGCCATAGCTTCCAATGCCGAAAGGCCGAAACTCTCGCTCTGCGATGGCAGCAGGAACAGGTCTGCTATACTCAATATTTCGTCTACCTGGTCTTGCCTGCCCAGGAAGCGAATGTCCTTGAACACCCTGAGCGTACGAGCCAGTTCCTCAGCATTCTGCCTTTCCGGGCCATCGCCTACCATCAGCAGTTTCGATGGCACTTTTTCGCGCACACGTTCGAATATCCTGATCACGTCATCTACCCTTTTTACCTTCCGGAAGTTGGAAGCATGCACCAGTATGCGCTCACCATGCGGGGCCACCATCTTTTTGAAGTGGTCTTTGTCTGACTGGCGGAACCTTTCCGTATCTACAAAGTTGGGGATGACTACTATATCTTTTTCTATTTCGAATGAGCGGTATGTTTCTTCCCTCAAGCTGTCGGATACCGCTGTTATCGCATCTGACTCGTTGATGGAATGTGTTACTACGGGTGCGTATGTCTGGTCTTTACCCACCAGCGTTATATCAGTACCATGCAGCGTAGTGATGTACGGTATATCCGCCCTGGTCTTTTTCAATATCTGCCTGGCAAAATATGCGGCTGAAGCATGTGGTATGGCATAGTGTACATGCAGCAGATCCAGTTTATTGATATTGATGACGTTCACCAGGGTACTGGTAAGCGCAGTTTCGTATGGCGGAAAATCAAAAAGTGGGTATTTCGGCACTGACACCTCGTGATAGCAGATATTGGGGTGGAAATGCAGCCTGACAGGTTGCTGGTATGATATAAAATGTATCTCATGCCCTTTCCCGGACAATGCCATACCTAACTCCGTAGCCAATACACCGCTACCGCCAAATGTGGGGTAACACACTATTCCGATTTTCATACACTACTCTTTTTTAAAAGGCGGGGTTTACATTTTTGCATGCGCCAACACGTACGCCCTTACTTTACCCGCCTGGGCATCTTCCAGGTTTGCTTTTTTGCTCATACGGGGCAGCACTCTTTCCCATTTGTCTACTGTCCGTGTTTCAGGTTCTTTCAGATCATGACATTTGCCACAGCTACCCAAAAATATCGTCTTGCCTTCTGCCATCTCATCTTCTGTATAGTTCTTTTTCACTTCGGCTACTATCTCCTCGGGTGTCTTTGTAGTTGTAGCAGTTTTCTTAGCCGTACATTGCGCCATTAATACTGATGTGGCCGCAATAGCTAAAATTGTAGTATACCTGTTCATATATGGGGGCATTTATTTGTAAATATAGTCAATAGCACAAAACTATGGCATAGTCAATCAATTCGTAACGCTGTTTTTTTATATTTACCAAATGAGAAAATCTATACTTGCTGTTGCTGTATTTGTCTTATCGCTACAGGTACGCGCCCAGGATTCTGCCACGTTCCGTGCCATACACGATAACATTATGCTGCATGGCGCCTGTTATGAAAACCTGCGCGTATTAAGTAAAGATATAGGGCACAGGCTGAGTGGCAGCCCTCAGGCCGAGCAAGCAATAATATGGGCGCAAAAAGCGCTGGAGGAAGCGGGTGCGGATAGAGTATGGCTGCAACCGGTAGACGTGCCGCACTGGGTAAGAGGCAAAGAAAGTCTGAAGTTGAAATTTGCAGGCAGTAAAAATTATAAAGAAATAACTATGCTGTCGCTGGGCAATGCGGTGGGTACCAATGGTAAGATCCTGGAAGCGCCTATCGTAATAGCCAACAATTTTGAGGAATTTGAAAAAATGCCGGCCAAAGATGTAAAAGGAAAAATCGTGTTTTTCAACTACCGCTTCAGGCAAGACCTGCCGCATACGTTTGAAGGATACGGCGATGCCGGCCCCTACCGTTGGCGCGGACCCAGTGTTGCCTCTGCCAAAGGGGCCAGCGGTCTCATTATACGTTCGGTGTCTACAGGGCTTGATGATTTTCCACACACCGGCGCTATGCGTTATGCTGATACCGTAGAGCCTATTCCCGCGATTGCTATTGGCAATACCTCCGCAGACCTGCTGGAACAAGAACTAAAAAAAGGAAACGTGCAGGCGCAAATCATGTCGGAGTGCAAAATGCTGGGTACAGTGCGGTCGTTTAATGTAATAGGTGAGATAACAGGTTCGGTTTATCCTGACAAATATATCGTAGTAGGCGGGCACCTTGACTCGTGGGATGTGGGTGATGGAGCCCACGATGACGGTGCAGGTTGTGTCCAGTCTATAGAAGTCATCAGGACATTGAAAGCCCTGGGAATAAAGCCGCGGTATACTGTAAGGGCCGTGATGTTCATGAACGAAGAAAATGGCCTGAAAGGAGGCCTTGCTTACAACGATTCAGCCCTTGCGCGCAAAGAGGAACATATACTGGCTATAGAGAGTGATGCCGGTGGCTTCTCGCCAAGGGGCTTCGGGCTGGCTATGGACGAAGGTAAGCGCAGGCATATCAGATCGTACCGCCACCTGTTCATGCCCTATGGTGTGTATGATTTTGAACATGAAGAAGGAGGTGCTGATATATCACCCATGCAACGCAGAGGTGTAGCCTGTGCCGGACTGCGTCCCGACCCTCAGCGCTACTTCGACCTGCACCATACTGCCAATGATGTGTTTGAGCAGATCAATCACCGGGAACTGAAGATGGGCGCTGTAGCCTTGACTCATCTGGTGTACATTACCAGCAAATACGGTTTAAAATAATGCAGGACAACGGCGGAAATATCAGCATCACGAAAAAGCTGCTACGGAAGCCGTCCGCTGTTGTCGCTCTCAGTATTATAGGGCTCACCTGCTTTATAGCAGTGTTTGCATACCTGTTTGCACCAGACAACACGCCTAACGCCAACAGGATGGTAGTGGAACTGGGCGCACGTGAGCCCGGATTCACCAAACAACTGCTGTATATACCCAACTCTGCCGCCAACGAACAGGGAGCGTCATGGACAGACATATTTACCGGTACAACATCAGCAACCTCTGCTATTCCTATCAACAGCTATTGGTTTGACAGTAATATGCTCTATGTGGCGCATTATATTGATGAGGGAATCGAAGACACTTTATCATACGCCGTAAGCTACCTGGCCGGCAGCAACAATGCATCCATACCTACCACACAGCAACAGGAATTTATTGAACAAGAACTATTGGAAGAAACGACCTTTTACCTGGGCACCGACAGGTATGGCAGGGATATCCTCTCCCGCTTGCTGATAGGCGCACGTGTAAGCCTTGCCGTGGGTTTCATTGCTGTGCTGCTGTCTATCACGATCGGTATTTTTTTAGGCTCGCTATCAGGCTACTACGGCGGGGTTATTGACAACATGGTGATGTGGCTCATCAATATTCTATGGGCCATCCCTACCCTGCTGCTGGTATTTGCTATTACGCTTACTATTGGCAAGGGCTTTTGGCAGATATTCATCGCTATCGGGCTCACTATGTGGGTAAGCGCCGCCCGCCTGATATGCGGACAAGTACTGGCGCTGAAAGAGATGGAATACATTACTGCAGCAAAAGCGCTGGGACTGAAAGACACCCGTATCATCTTCAGGCATATTCTCCCCAACATTGCCGGGCCGGTAATGGTAGTTGCCGCCAGCAATTTCGCTACAGCCATACTTATAGAAGCAGGTTTGAGTTTCCTGGGTATTGGCGTGCAGCCGCCCATGCCATCGTGGGGACTGATGATAAAAGAGCACTATAACTTCCTGCTCACCAACAGGCCTTTATTGGCCATAGTGCCCGGTATAGCCATTATGCTGCTGGTATATGCCTTTAATATCCTGGGCAATGCTCTTAGGGATGTGCTGGACGTGAGGGCATAATTACATTCTCTACTCTACTGCCAACACCAACTCCTCATGTTTCTTCTTCACCGTTTCGCCAATGGGCGTGGGGTTACCGTCATCGTCTATGCGTACAAACGTGATGGTGGTGGTGCAGACAACGGTTTCTACACTACTATAAGGATTATACTTTCGTACTTCAATTTCCAGCGTGATGGAAGTAGTACCTAAATGAGCCACTTCTCCATACAACCGGATGTGATTACCTACCTTGATGGGCTTTTTAAAGCGTAATTCACCCACCTTCAGCGTTACCATATTGGGCGTATAGCAGTACTCGGTAGCAAAAGAAGCCGCCGCTTCGTCTATCCATGCCATCAGTATGCCGCCAAACATATTGCCGTGTATGCCTATGTCCTTACCCATGCATATCTTCTTGTTGATCAGTTGCATAATTCCTCTTGTTTTGTGGCCATAAAAAAGCCCCCCGGTATACCGGGGGGCCTATGAATGTTTTGCTTATGTTTTATCTTATACGCATTACACCTCCGTACCCCCGGATATCGGGCGCTTACAATTACGGATATGTTTATGCATTTGTTTCACTGCTGCAATATTACAATAAAGAAACAATAACCAACAAATTATTTTTTGGTTAACCTGCGGCCTACTAATTTTTACCGGGAATTACCTTTACCGGTTTGGCATGAACATTTGTATCTTAGTAACACTAAACACAAGTTATGGCAACTATCAGTAACAATACGTTGAAGTTCTTAAAAGACCTGAAAAACAATAATACCAAAGAGTGGTTCACTGACAATAAGAAGCGTTATGAGGAGGCTAAGGAAGACTTTGAAACATTCATCGGTGCATTGATAAAAAACATCGCTAAGTTCGATCCCCCGGTGGGCGATCTCAGCCCTAAGAAAGCGATCTTCCGTATTTACAGGGATGTACGTTTTTCAAACGACAAGTCCCCCTACAAAGTGAACCTGGGCGCACATCTTACAAGCAGCCCCACAAAAGTTCACGACCGTGCAGGTTACTATATACAGGTACAACCCGGTAACAGCTTCCTGGCAGGCGGTGCATACCTGCCGCCCGGTCCGTGGATCGCAAAAATCCGCCAGGAGAGAGACTACAATACAAAAGAATTTAAGAAGATCATCAGCGCTGCCGGATTTAAAAAGTACTTTGGCGAGATAGAAGGTGAGAAACTGAAAACAGCACCTAAAGGATATCCCAAAGACCATCCCGAGCTGGAACTGCTGCAATATAAAAGC
>DATCSV010000403.1:0-5376 GCA_036568285.1 Flavipsychrobacter sp.
CAAAAGGGCGCTGACAACACATCCGCAAGCGACGTAATACTTAAGGATGTAAAACTTTACCAGAACGCACCTAACCCGTTCAACCAAACTACAGAGATTAAGTATTACCTGCCACAGGCTGTACGAAACGCCTTCATAGCCATTTATGACCTGAACGGCATGCAGCTTAAAGCCTACGACATACCGCACCGTGGCGATGGTGCAATAACCGTACAGGCTGAGGAACTCGCACCAGGCATGTATCTCTACAGCCTGATAGTAGAAGGCCGCGAAGCAGATACTAAACGCATGGTATTAAGTAAATAATTTGGGAACTAAATCAGTACTTTAAAAGCTGCAACTATAGTTGCAGCTTTTAACATAAAAAAGAATTGCTTTTCGCACTGACTATTTGTACTTCGTTAATTAAACCTGTCCAAAAAATCTTTCTTTTTTCTTTTTGAAAGTATTATTTCAGAACCGTCTGTCATGATTATAATGCCACCATCCTCCTTATTATAATAATGCACGTGCTCCATATTGATAATATAAGCATGGTGTACCCTCATAAATTGTTCAGGGCTCAATATATTTTCATATTCCTTCAGGTTGCTACTGCTTACAATAGGCGGTGCATTTAACAGGCGAATCCTGGTATATCGTCCTTCCGCCTCCATGCTTACTATATCCGCAGGGGCTATAAATGTTTGGCCTTTATAGGATGGAACAGCTATTTTATGGTAGTGATTTTTGTTTGTATCCAGTATCTCAATCAGTTGCCTGATATTAGTTTCTGTGTTCTTCTCATTAAGGCGCTTCCTGGCCTTTTCTATCGCCGTTTTCAGCTCTTCTATACTGATAGGCTTTAAGAGGTAATCAATCGCACCTGCTTTTATGGCTGGCAAGGCATGCTCACTATGGGCGGTAATAAAAATTATTTCGAAAAAAGGTTGAGGGAATTGGTCCAGCAAATCGAACCCTGTACCGCCGGGCATCTCAATATCAAGAATCAGCAGGTCGGGGTGTGTTGTAACCAGTGCCGGCAGGCCTTCAGATATGCTACCGGCTTCCGACACGATAGTTACATCCGGGCAAAATCGTTGCAAGAGTTGAATGAGATTGGTTCGGCTTTTCACCTCATCGTCAATCACGGCGACGCGTATCATAGTCTAACATTTTAGTTATTGACAGCGGCTCACAGGTATAAACATTTCAACTTTTGTGCCTACCTCAGGGTGGCTTTTATCTACAATTTTGAAGATAATAGTTTTACCTGATATAAAGTTATACGTTTTTATCCTCTCTGCAACTATCTCCATACCCCGGGAAATGTGTTCATTTCCCCGTTGCTTCTTTATACGTGCAGACTGCTCTCTCCCAATCCCGTTATCGTCTATAACGCAGTGTATGTATGATGAGTCATCTTTGTATAACCCTATTTCTACCAATAACATGCCGTTTGCAGCCTTATTGGCAAGGCCATGTTTTATTGCATTTTCTATAAAAGGCTGCAACAACATAGGTGGAATACAAATAGCCTCCAGGTTAAGTTCGGGAGCAATTATGAGTTGGTAATTTACTTTATTTTCATACCTCAACTTTTCCAGCGACAGGTATAATTCTAATAATTCAGTTTCCATTTTCAGCGTAATAAACCTGTTTTTCGATGACTCAAGAAATAGGCGCATCAACCGGGCAAACTTGGTAAGGTATGAATAGGCAGTTACTTCATCCTTATTTAAAACAAAGTGTTGAATTGAACTTATCGTGTTAAAAATAAAATGAGGGTTCATTTGTGTTTGCAGTGCACTCAATTCCAGTTCAGCCATTCGCTTCTCTACCATGTGCCGTGTACGTTCTGTATGTATCCTTTTTTTCACTCTCCAATACACGATGAGTGATACCGCCAGTATAAGTGATGCTGCAAATAGTATATGGAATACACGGCGCTGCCATATAGCAGGTATAATATTTACCAACAGTTGTGTTTCCTCTTTGCCCCAATGCTGCCCATCAGCACTGCCTTGTATAACAAACCGGTACTCCCCCGGCGGAATATTAGTATAAACAGCTTGTGGGTTTTCATTATTGGTATAATTCCACCCGGGATCAAAATTTTTAAGCTGGTACCTGTACCTGTGCTTACCCGGCTTTGTGTATTCCGGTATGGACAAACTGATTGTTATGAAATTTTGATTGTGCGGAAGTTCCAATAGTTTGCCGGTATATGGCGAATAGGGGATTTTTCGCCCGGCGACAACAATGGACGTGATGCGTACGACTGGTGACACCGTGCGGCGACCTCCTACTTCCCGGGGGTCAAAACTAATCATACCTGTCTTACCTCCAAAAAACAGTTGGCCGGTATTACTTTCTGTTGCAGCTTTAAAATTAAAATCGCTGCTGGCCAGGCCATCGCTTTCATCGTAACGTATGAACTTATTCGCCTTGTATATGTATTGATACAGCCCGTTGACAGTACCCACCCATATATTACCTAGTTTGTCGGGCACAATCGATGAAATAACATTCTCCGGCCTATTGCCATACGAAATACACTCCCGGCCGTTATTGCGCAACCTGAATATACCATACCCCGTAGTGCCTATCCATAAATTACCCCTTTTGTCGTTTACGATACTCCACACCCCGACATTACTTTTATCCCCCAGGGTGTATTCGCTGAACCGCAATCGCGATACATCGTAGGGGAATGTTACCTTACAAAGGCCATTATCGGTACCTATCCACACATCGCCATCCGTGTCCCGGTATATAGTCCATACGGCATTATCAGTAAGGCCGCTACCATCATGCCGGGTATAATGATATAATTTTCTTGTAGTTGGGGAAACAATATAAAGCCCCCCCTGGTGGGTGCCTATCCATATATTTCCTTCCACATCCTTGTGCAAAGCCCATATCTCTAAAACCGAATCCGGAATCACATCAGGCATAAAGCGTACAAATTGTTGGGAACTGTTACTGATAGCAAACAACCCTGGCTCACCGCCCGCCAATATTGTCCCATTATCCAAAGGACAAAAAGCGCTGATTGAAACTGCCTGATGGGGAGGTTCAACAGTATAAACACGATGCAGTACATACTGCTTTCGCGTAGTATCATAGTGCAACTTATTAATTTTGCCCCCCTTAAACCCTATCCAGATATCATCATATTTATCTGCGTATAGAGCCCGAACGTAATTGTCTGATATTTTTCCTGAAATATTACTTTGCGAGTATTTCCTGAACTTATATTTCTTCCTGTCTACCTTGTATAATCCGGTGTTGGTTCCAAGCCATAATATGCCCGACCTGTCTTCCAACAGACAGTTGAGTACCAGGTTAGGATTATAACATTCATTATCACTTATTCTGAAGCTATCAATAAGGGCACCATTCATCCGGTATTCATTTATATTGATAGCATCAGTAAAATAATACCTGTTGTCTTTTGTAAACAGTAGTTTACTTAACATCGTTGATGATAAATTCCCCGGTAACGATGGTGCCCGCTCCACAGTCCTACTGCAGATATCTACCAGGCTAAAGCCCTTATCACTTTGAGCAGCCATTTTTCCATCAAATGCATATCCCTGTTGTATGTTGGAGGGCAGTCCTTTTACATCTATGGCTGTAACCAGTCTTTTTGAAATGGAATAGTATAATACCTCTTTAGAAGTTAATACCACCAAAGTGTCGGTATGGCATTGGCCAAGGGCTAATATCTGCTCATTGCTGATATGCTCCGAACTAATATCGGGATACACTCTTACCAACCTCCCATTCATGTCTCCCAGCCATACTTGTCCCTTATCATCTTCAAAGAAACAGCTGATCCTTGATAGTTTCGGGTTCATCTCCGGGTATGCCCTGAAGGATTGAGTAGACCTGTTATAGCAGCTCACTATACCACCTCTTGAGCCTATCCATATATTTTTCCTGCTGTCTTCAAAAAGTGTTTCGATAGCATGAAACCAATTTTGAGTAATGGTTGTGTCAAATACATTTTTGTGCGTTATAATCCTGTTGCCATTATACTCGCACAGGCCATTATAAGTGCCTATCCAAATAAAGCCTTCACTGTCTTGCAACATGCTTAGCACTATATTATGGGGTAATCCATGCTCAACAGTTATCAGCTCATAGTTTTCAGAGGAGGCCCGGGCAACGCTCAGCAGGCAACTGAAGGCAGCTAAAGCCGAAAATATCTGTTTATAACCCACAATGCCTTTTTGTTTTAAATTTAGTCGTTTACTTGTGATATTACACATTGCTTTAATGACATATTTTTCTATTTTAGGGTCATGCCTTTGGTGAGTCACAAAAAATATCATCCGGACAAGTATGAAGTTTCTTGTTAAAGAATTGCCATTGTTTATAGGCTTATTGGGGCAAGTTTCCTCATGTACTGTTAACTTAGCACCTAAATCAAACTTCCGCATTGGACAGCCACTGTACATACATACCGTATAGCCAAACAGGTTTCTTCAGTCCCCTGGTGACGGATTACCTGGGGCAGAACGGCAGTTTACAACCCTTCTACACTTACAGCCCCAACGAGGCGGGAATACAACAAGCCATAGCCGCCCGGGCAGAATACCCGGTAAATCGTCCGCTGCTGGCTAATACATTGCAGGCGCAGTATAGAGATCTGGGTTGTTGTGAAGCAGTAAAAAACAATATCGCTTCATTAGCCAACGAAAATACGTTCACTATCTGCACTGCCCACCAGCCTAACCTGCTGACGGGCTACCTGTATTTTATATACAAGATCGCACATGCCATACAACTGGCCAATCATCTCAACCGGCAGTACCCGGATAAACATTTCGTACCGGTATATTACATGGGTAGCGAGGACAATGACCTGGAGGAGTTAGGCACATTTCGTTATGCAGGTAAAAAGTACATATGGGATGGCGACGGCCAGCAGGGCGCAGTGGGTAGAATGAGTACAGGAAGTCTGAAAACTTTATTGGCCGACATATTTAAAGTATTGGGCCCACCGGGCGAGCATACAGAAGAACTAAAGAAAATATTAACTCAGGCTTACCTGCAACACAAAACGGTAGCTGCCGCTACCAGATACCTGGTCAATGAACTATTTGGCAAATACGGGCTGGTGGTGTTAGACCCTGATGATACGGCTTTCAAAAGGAAAATACTGCCCATAATGCAGGACGACCTGCTGAACCATACTGCCAATGGCATAGTTACCCGGCAGGGGGAGCTATTGGCAAAGCAATATAAATCTCAAGCGTACCCCAGGGATATCAACCTCTTTTACCTGCAGGATAATCTGCGCGAGCGCATAGAAAAAAACGGCAGCAAGTGGGTAGTACTGAATACAAAGATCACCTGGACTAAAGAAGAGTTGTTAGCCGAACTGGA
>DATCSV010000404.1:0-5986 GCA_036568285.1 Flavipsychrobacter sp.
AAAACACCCCCACATATTTGTACCGCGAATAGACACATCGGAACTCATAGATGCGCTGTACAACCCCATCTCCCGCGACGGTGCAGGCATGGTAGAGGTAGGCATTCACGTGCAAAAGGCGCTCGGGTCAATTGCAGCGGCAGGCAATGCTTCGTGCCGCATGTCAGCCTACCACTATTCTCAGCTTGCCTTTAAACGTGCTAAGAAAGTGCTGATCGTTGAGGAGGATATAAAGAGGATATCTAAGTTCCTGGTGCCACGCGACGCCTGATATGCCCGGATGAAAATCCAACAAAAACAAGGAATACAACAACAATTTTACGTATATTTGTATATACTAAGCAGCCGCCCAATTATGCAGCCCGGCAGTTCTTTGACATACTTGTAAGCAAACCATAGAAAACTCCCATCCTGCCTGTCCCGCCCGGCGGTTAGCAGGCCCCCGGAACATTTCCGCACAATCGGAACAAAACGCAGTATTGATTACCAACAACTTAGCTATGAAACGTGGCAAAAAATTTCTAAACTAAAAATGCGGGAACAAAATGGAACATTTTGGGTTACCTATTCATATTTACTTTAATATCCGGAATCTCTGTCAATTGGAGTGTCGCTGATGCAAATTTTATCTTTCCGTTTGTAGCTGCCACCTCTTTTAAAATTTTTGAGAACAAAAGAGTCTTGGTAGTACGCCTTAGTTTATAATCAACAACGTAGCGCAATGTGAACTCCACCCAGTTATCATTTGCCGTTATTGAAACAACAGGTGCCGTCCGGGCATCCTCCAATCGATATCTCCTTTGTAGATGATGCCATTCTTCTATTGACTTGCCGCTTAAATCTCCCGCAACCTCTAACCCTACTTTAGTAATGAGTTCGGTAGCTGCGTCATAGTCACTCCCATAATGAATAGGTATTTTTATTTCATCCCACAAAAAAGGGAAATCCCCGGAATAGTTAAAAACAGGCTCTTTGAATACAAAGCTGTTGGCTACCAATACAATCCGGCCATTATATAAATCACCATCTACCCACTGTCCTGTTTCCATTAAGGTAGTGCGCAGTACACCAATATCCATTACATCTCCTTTGATACCTCCGAGTTGAACTCTGTCTCCCGGTTTATAAAAACCACCAAAAAGAATAGCCAGCCAGCCGGCAAAGGACGTGATGACCTCCTGCAAGGCAAAGGCAATACCCGCACCCGCTACACCCAGGGCTACAGTGAGGCCGCCCAGCCTGTCGCTATACACCACGGTGATGAGAATGACGGTAAGCAGGTAGCCGATAAAGCTGCTTAATTTCCGGGCCTTGTACCTGCTGCTATTATCCTTTATCTTGCCAAAGAGGCTTCTCTGGATGGCCTTGATCACCATCCAGATTATTGCTATACCGATGATTATTGTCGCAATTCTACCCACCACCGGGTTAAATAATATTTTTGAAAGTTCTTCTTCCATAGTTCTTTTTTTGTATGATACGCTGATCTTTTAGCCCTGCCCAAGCTACAATATATAACAACAAACACCGGAAGTCCATTTCTGTTGAGTAGGAAATGCGATTCTGGGGGAACCTGGTAGTGGGCACCAATACCCTACAGCCCCAATTGGCTGTCGAAGTCCGCTATGAATCTATCAAGCCGCTCTTTCCCAAAGACCTTTTCAGCGTCGGGCAGGGCCTGGTTTTTCAGCAGGGCAATGTATTCGCTCCGGGTGGTATTGCTGTACATATATTCCATAAATGCACCGCCCACAGGATAAATAAGTTCGTGCGGAGCGGTTTCAAGGCTATCGGCCCATAGTTCTGTGATGCTATTCAACGAGTACTGACTTACCGTGTTTTTAGCCTCCTCCATTTTATCATGGTCCCGCTGGTCGAAGGCCACCGCCACACCCTCGTTGATAAACCGGGAATAGCTGTTCGGTTCTACCCCTTCGGCCCAATAGGCAAGTACATGTGTCATCTCATGGCCGAGATTGATATCGGCCCGCACGTGGCACATGCACGACCTGGAGAAAGCCAGTCCGGCCACCCACTCCGGAGTGCCAAACAGTTGTTGCGCCTGTTTCCAGTCCGTCCAAACAAAATAGCGGAGCTTGTAAGGCAATACGGGGTTGAACACTGCCTCCAGCCTGTCATAAGCCTCCTCGTGCAGGTCAGAATATATGGATGCAGCCTTTACCCCGGTGCCCTGGTAATAATAGGTCATATTGTTTCGCTCTATTACCATCCATTGTACACCCAGGGTGTCGAACGTGGCGGTCGGATACATCTCTATATCGGGGCGGCACCCTGTCCACAACAAAGCAACGGTCATTAAAGCAATGGCGTATCTCATATTCAGCCGTATTAAAACTTAAAACCAATAGACAATACCGGCGTAATGCCGGCAACAATCAAACTTCTATCTTTGCTATCGGCCACTATACTATACTCTTTCAGGTTATGCCAGTTCATTAGCATTTTCAACGTTATATAGCCTCCTCCTCCACGCTTGGTAAAGCGGCGAAAGTACCCCAGCCCCAGCCCTGTACAAAAGCTATTGTTATGCGGTATATTATATATAGTAGTCGAATCGCGACGATAACCCTGGTCCTTCTTATGCAAGTTCATACCGAGATCAATAAACGATATCAGGCGGTTTTTCTTAGTAGCCCATGCAGTGAGGCGTATGTCCGCAAACACCGTTGGTACGAACTTAGAATACCTCTCATACGGAAGATATGCCGTGTAGCCCTGCAGGCCACCGCCGGCACCCAGGTTTTTAGTAAGCTTGTAATTATATGTAGCGGAAACGGCAGCAGGGATGCCCAGGTCAACGTAAACGCTGTGCTTCTGGGCGTTGGCCCACATAGGGTGTAGCAGCGTCAGCAATGCTATCAGCAAATATCTCATAGGTCTTCTGCTCTTATGTGAGGTAATGTTTTACACAACCACAATAAATATATACAATAAGACTTAATTTCTAAAATACCGCAATACATACGCCGGAATATGTGCTGCGAAAAACGAATCCCCCTGGTATGGATGTGTTTAGGTATATTTATATGCTAAAATGCACACAGAATGGATTACAGGACTGCTTCGATTATAATTGATGGTGCAAAATGCCCGGTATGTGGCAAAGTTTTTAAAGTTAACCAAGCCAGTGAATCGGACATCTCTATCATGCACGACAGCCCTCTTCCTGCCTGTAATGAGTTAAAAACCACAATAGCAAGAGGCTATCGATCTGCCGTTGATGGTGCCATGAGCGTTGAAGAATTGAAGTCCCTGGTGGGAAAAGTATAGATACACTTGCACACCCTACATGCTCATGAGCGCTTAGGATATGAGCCCGGGGCTTAAGGATGATGAACAATTCGTGCAGTAACATCATTATATTGACTAACCTCATTCCGTTCGAAGTACTTATGCGCAATGTGCTTTTAGTTTTCCTGGCTATTTGCTCCACCAACTCATCTGCGCAGATACCTACAGGTACTACAGCCAGCGATACAATGCAGACCGGCCTGCCGGAGGTAGTGATCAGGGCTTATGAAAACGACCTGAGCATGCTAAAGGTACCCGCCGCAGTGAGTGTCATTAACCATAATGATCTCAACAGGTTTGGCAACATCAGTATACTGCCTGCTGTTAATAATACTGCCGGTGTTCGCATGGAGGAACGCTCGCCCGGTAGTTACAGGCTGGGCATCAGGGGCAGCTCGTCAAACACGCCATTCGGGGTACGGAACATCAAAGTATATTATAACGGCATACCTTATACAGATGCAGGCGGCAATACCTACCTGAACCAACTGGGTTATTATAATTTCCATTCAATCGAATTCATCAGGGAGCCGGGCAGCAGCCTGTACGGTGCGGGGATTGGTGGTGTAATGCTGATCAACAGTATGCCCGAAACATGGCAGCGAGGTGGTGCCGTACACTATACCGCAGGCAGCTACGGGCTGCAGAGCATGGCCGCGGAGGTAAGGGCAGGCGATAGCGGCTTCCGTAACGTGGTACGCTTTCAACACCTGCAATCTGACGGATACAGGGAGCAGCCAGCATTAAGAAAAGATGCTCTGTCGTGGGACACACGGATAAAGGCAGGCAGCAAAGGAGAATTAACTACTAACATTCTATATGGCGCTCTGCAATACCAGACCCCGGGTGGCTTAACATTACAACAGTTTAATACTGACGCCCGGCAGGCAAGGCCGGCGTCGGGCAGCATACCAGGTGCGGTAGAGAACAAGGCGGCTATCTACCAACGCACCTTCCTTTCAGGGCTTACTTATAGTTACCACTTCAACAGTAAATGGCAAAACACTACCACTTTGTATGGCAGGTTTACATCACTTATCAATCCCAACATCCGGAACTATTCCAACGTGCAGCAAACGGGCTTTGGCGGGCGGTCAATTTTAAAGTTCGATACAAAAGCAGGGATGTCCGGTATACAGTGGCTGATAGGTATAGAGGGGCAGCAAGGGAGTTCGCACGAGAACACATACGATAATGTGGCAGGAAACAGCGGGGCCCTGCAGCAACAAACAGAAGTGGAGAATATCCTTACTTCCGGGTTTACACAGGCAACATGGCAGCGCAGGAAATGGCTGTTATCGGCAGGCATAAGCCTCAATGTTTTGTCGGTCAGCATTATATCACGGTACCCTCTTCCCTATATGCAACTGCATCGGCAATTTAACAACCAACTGGCACCCAGGCTGGCGATACTGTACCGGGTGGCCGAGAACACTTCACTCTATGCGTCTGTATCAGAAGGATATTCCCCACCCACCACCGAAGAGCTTGCCCCAACCGGCAGCAAAATCAACGCATCATTGAATCCTGCCCGGGGCACCAACTACCAGGCTGGTATAAAGGGGTATCTGCTGACACAAAGGCTGTATTATGACCTTACAGCCTTTTACCTGGCGGTAACTGATGCAGTTGTACAGCGCAGGGACGCGGCGGGCGGTGACTATTATATAAATGCCGGCAGCACCCAGCAGGCGGGCATAGAAGCGAACATAAGGTACAGTATGGTAAATAAGCAGTCCGGCTTTATCCGGCAGGCAAGTGCATTCGCTTCCGGTTCGCGGTATCATTTTGTGTACAATGAATTTATACAGGCAGGCAATGATTACTCCGGTAACTATATGCCCGGCATAGCACCTGTAACAGTAGCAGGCGGACTGTCGCTGACAAGCTCACTGAATATATATACCGATATCAACTGCTACTACAGCGATATCATCCCGTTAAATGATGCTAATACCATTTCAGGTGGCGCATACATTTTGTGTGATGTAAAGGTCGGTGTGAGGCTGCCCTACAGGAATTACCTGTTGAATATTTACGGAGGGATCAATAACCTGCTGAATCAATCATACAGTCTCGGCAATGATATTAATGCTTTTGGCGGCAGATATTTCAATGCGGCACCTGGGATTAATTATTTTGCCGGTTTGTCTGTAGTATTTGACCGCTAACAATATATAATAAAATAGCCCCAAGTTGGGGCTATTTCTTGTAGCGAGATCGGGAGTTGAACCCGAGACCTCAGGGTTATGAATCCTGCGCTCTAACCGCCTGAGCTACCTCGCCAATTGCAGTTATGCGTTTTAAGGACGGCAAAGGTAAATCAAAATCCTGAATTTTATAAGTTTTCCAGGCGAGATTTTAATACATCGGGCATAACCGTCACCTTACGTAAGTTATAATCGAAACATACCATACCTGTCTTGGCGTGAGCAATGTCGGTTTTCGCCCCGCTTCTTGCGGTGGATATGTGATACAGCAGGTCGAATGAAACGGAAGTAATTTCTGCTGCATATATAGCCACATCTAATACATCCCCATAAAAACCTTCACCTTTGTAAGCGATAGCAACATCGGCCATGATGAGCCCCACGCCTCCTGCATCCAACTCCGTCATACCGAAGGTGGTGAGCAATTGCATACGCGCCTCGTGAATAATAGAGAGTATGGCATC
>DATCSV010000405.1:0-4551 GCA_036568285.1 Flavipsychrobacter sp.
TGCTCGTTGAATGATTTCAGCATATCCACCGCTTCCTTGCCTTTACTGAACAGTATATCAGACGCCTGCTGTGCGAAAGCCAGGTCTTCAGTACTATGTACCAGGATAGTAAGTTCTTCTGCCAATGCCTTTTGCAGCTTGCGTAGGTGAGGGGCAGTTTTATGTTCTTCTATCAGCGCCTGTATTTCTTCTACCGGGCGGAAAGAGAATATATAAGACAGTTTTTCAGCTTCTTCGTCCTTCTGCTTCAACCAGAACTGGTAGAATAGGTAGGGTGATGTACGGGCAGGGTCGAGCCAGATATTGCCACTTTCCGTCTTGCCAAACTTGCTGCCATCAGCCTTGGTTATCAGCGGACTGGTAAACCCCCAGGCGTCGCTGCCTCCTTTGCGGCGCACCAATTCAGTACCGGTAGTGATATTGCCCCACTGGTCGGCACCGCCAAACTGTAGTTTTACGTTATGATTGGCATTGAGGTAATAGAAGTCGTATGCCTGTATGAGTTGGTAAGAGAATTCGGTGAAAGACAAGCCGGTATCCAGACGCTTCTGTACCGAGTCTTTCGCCATCATATACCCCACAGTAATGTGCTTACCTACATCACGGATGAACTCAAGAAAAGTATAATCCTTCAGCCAGTCATAGTTGTTTACCATAACTGCCCCGTTGGGTTTGTCTTCGCTGAAATCCAGGAATTTTTCCAGCTGCCTGCGTATACCTGCCACGTTCTTCTCCAGGGTATCCATGTCCAGCAGGTTGCGCTCGGCAGATTTGCCGGATGGGTCGCCGATCATACCTGTGGCACCGCCCAGCAGTGCATAGGGCTTATGCCCTGCTTTTTGCAGGCGCATCAGCAGCGTTATCTGCAGCATGCTGCCCACATGCAGGCTGTCGGCCGTAGGGTCGAAGCCTACATAACCTGATGTAATTTCTTTAGCCAGTTGCTCTTCCAGTCCCGGCATAATGTCCTGTACCAGGTTCCTTGCTCTTAGATCTGCTATTAAACTCATTGTATACTAATATGGGGCTGGCAAAAATACTATTTGTAGATTACTCTTTCTAAACTGTTATTTTTGGTTTTTTCCATGCGCCCTCGCCTTCTAATTACATGCACAAAAGCCTAATATAAATATATTTTTATTAAATGTAATCCAATGAAAATCTTATTAGTCTTTTAACACTGTATTTTGTTTTTGAAAAATTGTTTTTATCTTTCGCATTATCTAGTAATTAAAAACATACCGTCTTGAAACGTATTATACTCAGCTTAGCTTTGTTACTGCCGTTGGTGTCTTCTGCACAACAGCATCACGAGTTTGGATTATCTGCGGGGATAAGCAGTTATTACGGCGACCTGCAACCTAAACTTTTCCCGGACCACGGCACACATGCTATGGGTGGTATCATGTACAAATACTTCATGAATCCCCACGTAGGCTTGCGTTTTGGCATATCTTACACAAACGTAGGTGGGTTTGACAGCCTTTCTCGTATACCTGCCCGTGTAGAGCGCAACCTGAGTTTCAGGTCGAACCTGCTGGAGTTCCAGGGTGGTTTTGAATTTAACCTGCTGCCAATAGAAAAGGACCGTATGAAGTTCACTCCCTATGCCTTCTTAGGTATTGCGGTGTTCCGCTTCAATCCTTATACATTCGGCTCCCAGGGCCAGAAGGTATATCTGCGCCCGCTGGGTACAGAAGGCCAGAATATCCCTGTATATCCCGACCGTAAAGAATATAAGCTGGTGAGCACATCATTCCCTATAGGTGGTGGTTTGAAATTCTTCCTGGGTAAAACCTTAATGATCACTCCGGAAATTGGTTTCCGTTACACCAACACAGACTACCTGGATGACGTGAGCAAATCTTACGTAAACATGGATGTACTGAAAGAGTACCGTGGACAGGAAGCAGTAAATTATTCCTTCCGTACCGATGAACTGGCAGGATGGGACGGTAACTACCCTGACTATCGCTACCAGCGCGGCGACAGCAAATCAAATGATCTGTATTGGTTTGGCAACCTGACAGTAACCGTTTACCTGGATGCTGTAGGCAATCTGCGCGACTACTGGCAAGCTAACTGCCCCGCCTTCCTGAAGAGCGGCAGGGTACGCTAATAATATTATAGTAAAGCACACACATAGCGATAAAGGCAGCCTACGGGTTGCCTTTATTTTTTGGGAAACTGCCTGCTCATAGTGAGCCTTAACACCCGAAAGTCAACAGATAAATTACCACTTTTTTGTAACATATACACTATTTTATTTACCGACGGGATAACAGAACTTTGTGCCTATGGAAGAGAAAATCATTATATCGATAGACGGACATTCATCGTGCGGCAAGAGCACCCTGGCCAAAGACCTGGCAAAAACGCTGGGCTATCAGCATATAGATAGTGGAGCGATGTACCGTGCTATCACCTTATACTTCCTGCGAAATAATGTCAACATCAGCAATATTGCCGACGTACAGGAAGCGCTGGGTAATATCAGACTGAGTTTCCTGAAAAATGAAACGACCGGCCAATCAGAAATATGCCTGAATGGTGAAGATGTAGCCCACCAGGTGCATGATATGATAGTAGCGCAGAAAGTAAGTGATGTTGCTGCAATAAAAGAGGTGCGTGAATTTGCGGTGGCACAGCAGCAGGAAATGGGTAAGGAAAAAGGTATAGTGATGGACGGCAGGGATATCGGAACAGTGGTATTTCCTGAAGCAGAGCTCAAGATATTTATGACCGCAGAGATGGACGTGCGTGTGAACCGCCGTTTCCAGGAGCTATATAAAAAGAACCCCAACATTACCTACGAAGAGGTGATGGCCAACATACAGATGCGCGACTATATAGACAGCAACCGCGAAGAGAGTCCATTGATAAAGGCTAACGATGCAATGGTGCTGGACAATACACAGCTGAACCACGAAGAACAGTTGAAAAAGGCGCTGGGCTGGGTGAAGGAAAGAACCTCGAACCTGATGGCTCAGTAGTTGTATGGAGCAGTGATCCATTATCTGCTCCACCGTTTTTTGCTTTTTGACTTTTCCTTTTGATTTTTGCAGTATGACCAACAGCGAAATAGCCGACCATTTTTCATTGCTCGCCAAACTGATGGATATACACGGGGAGGACGCCTTTCGTGCCAAGAATTACAGTATAGCGGCGTACAACATTGAAAGGCTGGCGGTTGATCTGTCTGAAATGGACGAAGCTCAGCTCTTTGCCACCAAAGGTATAGGTAGCAGCGCCGGCAGCAAGATATTGGAGCTGCTGCAAACCGGAAAAATGCAGGCGCTGGAAGAAGTGCTGAACCGTACACCGAAAGGTGTGTTGGAGATGATGCAGATAAAAGGCCTGGGGCCGAAGAAGATAGCCCTGATATGGCGCGAGATGGGTATAGAGAGCGTGGGTGAACTGGAATACGCCTGCAACGAGAACAGGCTGGCGCAGTTCAAAGGCTTTGGTGCCAAAACACAGGAAAGCATACTGCAAAACATTGCCTTCATACGCCTGAACCAGAACTACAGGTTATGGGCGGAGGTAGAAACACTGGCCAATACGTTGGTGGCGCAACTGCAAAGGGTAAACCCCGGGAAGTTATTCGTGCTGGCGGGTGAAGTGCGCAGGCAGATGCCCACAGTGGAGTTTATAGACATTGTTACAACTGCGGATGCTGCTACTTTGCAAAAACAGTTTGGCGTTACACAGGGGGTAACCACTACACTGGATGGTAGTATATTGCATGTGGATGCACCTAACCAACCAGCCATTCGCTTGTTCCTGACCGATAAGGATAACTTTTATCAAACCCTGTTCGTGCAGTCTGCTTCCCCCGAGTTCGTCACCGCTTTTGAAGCTAAATACGAGATACTTTCGGCCCCCGAAAGTGAAGAAGCGATATTCGAGTCGAATAAACTGCCCTATATTATATCGCCACTCAGAGAAAAAGCTGCTATGCTGGAAACAGCCGCAGCCGGTAAGCTACCTCAATTGATACAACCGCAGGACATCAAAGGTATTATACACAGCCACAGTACCTGGAGCGATGGTGCGGACAGCATAGAGAAAATGGCGAAGGCTGCGATTGAAAAAGGATATGAATATTTAGTCATCAGCGACCACTCACAGTCAGCATACTATGCCAACGGACTCGCACCCGAGCGCATAGCCAAACAGCATATTGAGATTGATGCACTGAACGCACAACTGGCCCCGTTCAAAATTTTCAAAAGTATAGAAGCCGATATACTGAACGATGGCAGGCTGGATTATAATGATGAAGTGCTGGCCACATTCGACCTGGTAATAGCCTCCGTACACAGCAACCTGAAGATGACAGAAGAGAAAGCGATGGAGCGGGTACTGGCAGCTATTCGCAATCCTTATACTACCATATTGGGTCACCCCACCGGCAGGCTACTGCTATCTCGCGAGGGCTATCCACTCGACCACAAACTGATCATAGACGAGTGCGTGAAGCACAAAGTAGTGATAGAAATAAACGCACACCCCCGCCGGCTAGACCTGGACTGGCAATGGATAAGCTAC